>DAOUVA010000332.1 GCA_030667885.1 Phycisphaerae bacterium | reverse complement strand
GTTGGGGCGGTTTGGGTTTCGCTGGTTTTGGCGGGGCGATACTTTCCGGCTGGCCGTTAATCTGCAGCCCAAAGATAAGTGGGCCTATTCTGATATAATCACCCGCCTTGACCGCGGCCTCGTTTATGCGTTTGCCGTTAAGAAATGTGCCGCCACTCGAACCAAGGTCACGAATGTTTATCGTGTCGTTGTTCTGATTCAACTCGCAGTGTTGTCTGGAGACGCTTTTAAGGGGGATACGCAAATCACAATCGCCCCGACGGCCAATCACTGTAGTGCTGTCCGGTAAAGAAAAAGACTTTTGTGATCCGCCCTTTTTAAATAAGACCAGATTGACGTCCATTCTACCTTCCTCGCTGTTAGTTTATACTTTTCCAACGCCATTTTTATTATACAGGCAAAAGCACTGTAAAACAACAAATAAATCGCCCGATAAATAATATTGACAGAAATCACCCCCTAAGTTAAAGTTATACACAGTAACAGTAAGAAAAAAGATTGATACGAAAAGGATTGGTAATTTCGGATAGATACATGGCAAAAGTTACACTGCCGGATGGTAACATATTAGAAGTAACTGACGGAACAACGGTAAAGCAATTAGCTCAGCAGATAGGCCCGGGACTTGCAAAAGCGGCTATAGCAGCAAAAATTAACGGGCAGCTTGTAGATTTATCCACGCCTATTAATACCGATACAGGGATTCAAATCATTACTTCTAAAGATGAAGAAGGTCTTGAAGTGATGCGCCATAGCTGCGCACACGTAATGGCTGAAGCTATATGCAGTATTTGGCCGGATACGAAGCTGGTCTATGGCCCGACCGTTGAAGACGGATTTTACTATGACATTGACCTTGATGAGCCGATTCGGCCCACCGATTTCGAGCGCATCGAGAAAAAGATGGCCGAGATTGCCAAAGCCGACAAACCGTTTGTTCGCAAAGAAATGACTAAGGCCGATGCCCTCTCGAAACTGGCTCATGATAAATACAAGACCGACAATATAAACCGCGCCGACAGTGATAATATTAGTTTTTACTCACACTCGGATAATTTCGAAGACCTGTGTCGCGGCCCGCATGTACCGAGTACAGCTAAAGCTGGAAGTTTTAAGGTCATGTCCGTAGCGGGCGCGTATTGGCACGGCGACCCTACGCAAAAAATGCTCCAGCGGGTTTATGGTACCACCTGGCCGAAAAAGAAAGAGCTTGATGATTACCTGTATAGATTAGAGGAAGCGAAAAAGCGGGACCACCGGGTATTAGGCAAGCAGCTTGATTTATTTAGCTTCAACGAAGCCGGTCCGGGCTTTGCATTCATCCATTCGAAAGGGATGATTATCTGGAATGCGATAGTGGACTTTTGGCGCAGCGTTCACGATAAGTACGAATACGAAGAAATCCGCACCCCTATAATCCTCAACGAGGACCTTTGGCACAAGAGCGGCCACTGGGACAATTATAAAGAGAATATGTACTTTACGAATGTTGACGGCGCCGACTATGCCATAAAGCCGATGAACTGTCCGGGCGGCTGTCTCGTTTATAAGGCACGCCAGCACTCCTATCGCGAATTTCCCATGCGGGTCGCCGAGCTTGGCCTGGTCCATCGGCACGAGGCAAGCGGCGTTATGCACGGTCTTTTCAGGGTAAGGCAATTCACCCAGGACGATGCCCATATTTTCTGTGTTCCCGAGCAGATAGCCGCTGAAATAATCGGCGTAATCGAACTTACCTTCGAGATATATAAGGCCTTCGGATTCGAGGATTTCCACATTGAATTATCCACCAAGCCCGAAAAGCACATCGGCTCGGACGAAATTTGGGAAACCGCTACAAACTCCCTTGAAGAGGCCCTCAAGCACAAAGCGATTGATTACCAAATCAACGAGGGGGATGGCGCATTTTACGGCCCTAAAATTGATTTTCACGTAAGAGATTGCCTAAAGAGGTCTTGGCAATTAGGAACGATTCAACTGGATTTTTCCATGCCCCAGCGGTTCGGCCTTGCTTATACCGATAAAGATAATACAGAGAAAACTCCCGTTATGATTCACAGGGCTGTTCTCGGCTCTTTCGAGCGATTTATCGGAATTCTTATAGAACACTACGGCGGCGGTTTTCCACTCTGGCTTTCGCCAGAACAGGTAAGGATATTACCCATAAGTGAGAAAACCAATGATTACGCGAAAGCCGTTGAAAATAAGCTCCGAAGAGCTTCTCTGCGCTGCAACTGCGATTTTTCGAACGAGAAAATAAATGCGAAAATTGCCAGAGCACATAGCGAAAAGCTCCCGTTTATGCTTGTAGTCGGTCCCAAAGAGGCGCAGTCCGATAGTGTCAACGTAAGAATCCGCGGGCTCAGGGACAATAGAACGATTGGAGTAGATGAGTTTTTGGCAATGGCCAAAGATAATATTGCCGATAAAAAAATTGATTTGGATTTTTAAGAATATCAGTTATAATTTAAGGGTACCTGAAAAGTAGTAAATTAATGAATTGTTCATTTTCAGAAAGGTAAGGTGACAACACAATAAGTAAACAACAAGGTTTAAAGGTAAATGGAGGAATTCGGGCCGAGACAGTCAGGCTCGTTGACGAGGCAAATAATCAGGTGGGCGTCATACCAAAATATGAAGCCCTCAACAGGGCACGCGACGTCGGGCTCGACCTTGTGGAAGTGGCCCCTACCAGTGACCCTCCCGTATGTCGGATAATGGATTACGGCAAGTGGCAGTATGAGCAAAAGCGAAAGGTTCGCGAGGCTCATAAGAAAAGCCAGCACCACAATGTTTCCCTGAAAGAGATAAGGCTAAGACCGGAAACCGATACGCGCGACCTGGAGATTAAACTCAAACACGGACGCGAATTTCTTGAAAAGGGCCACAAACTCCAATTCACAATGTTCTTCCGCGGACGCCAGATGCTGCATCGGGAAAGAGGCTATGCAATGCTCGAAAAGATTACCGAATTATTGCAGGATTTGGCGAAAGTTGAACGACCGGCCAGAATGGCCGGAAAGCGAATGACTTTATTGCTCGTGCCAAGATAGCCCGTATCCACCGCAACTAAAAAAGCCGGCTTATACCGATGCTATTTATTAATTGCCGAAACAGAGCCCCGACCGTTAGGGAGGGGTCATTTCGCACTTGTCGAAGTTCCCGCTCTGATGGAATGCGGAATCCAGTTCTTTGTCATTCCCGCGAAAGCGGGAATCCAGTTCGTTATGTTCATATTATGTAACCTTCTTTCGGCAACTTTTAACTCAAATTGGTATTGTCGGTCTCGTCAGGTACGTTCTCTGCAAGCAAACTTATCCGGAGCATATCCTGCCTATATCGCCATAAAAAGGGAATTCACGAACAAAACCATCGGGGGATTGTCTATTGTTTTAGTTTAAGAGGTTGCAAAGTAACCACACTAATATATGCGGCCATACTGAACAGCAATATCACGCATGCACGAATCAGTGTGGAGTAGCCTATAGCTCCTGCACCGGAGGCGCTAAAGCAGCCGCAGCTAATCGCAAGACCTCGGTACAGAGCGGAGGCGATGACAAATATAAACATTGCTGCCATTGCGATACTGACCAGCAATGCACCGCTGACAAAGATTCCGCCAACCAAACATATACCAACTAATAACTCCGCAAAGGGAAGTGTCATAGCTACCAGGACTCCGAGCCTGGGACCGACAAGTTCATAGTTATATACACTGGAAAGAAAGTCATAGGGCTGACGTATTTTCGGCAAACTGCTCCATAGGAAAAGGCATCCGAGACCTAATCGTACGACCAATGAAAAACCGGGAAATAATTGCTGTTTTGTTAGTCTATCGAATTTCATATCGCTACTTCCTTTGGCTTACCGTTCTTGGCTACCCATTCCTGCCAGCCACCTTTGAATATGGAAATATTGGAGAATTCATCGTCCATAAGTCTAATCGCTACCTTCTCGGCGAACTTGCAGCCGGCACTTTGACAGTAGAGCACAATACGGGCTTCTTTTTGAATGTTGGCTGTTGTTTTCTGAAGCTCCATATCATTAGCATCTACCGGCACACTGATGGCTCCTTCCAGATGGCCTGCCTTGAAATCACGAGCAAACCTGGCATCGATAAAAACAGTGTCGCTATTAAGCAACTCCTGGACCTTCTTCTCATTGATCTTCGGGATGAAATTGCCCAAATGGGCCTGTTGGATCGAAGCTGTGGCATTTGCATTGGCTAACAAACCTTCATCATTGGCGAAATGGTAAATCATCCCACACAGAAGCGTAGCTATTGCAAATACTACTCCTTGTCCTATTGACAGACCAAATAATTTGCGCCGAGAGTTTAGTATTGTGTCCGGCAGCCATCGTTTTGCCCGGTGGACTATGAGAATTATTACCAGAGTGATTGCCGCATACATTATCAATCGCTTCCTTGCTGGAGCGGAAATAGCACCAAGGTCAATCGGTTCAACCGATACAATCAAACCGTTGCCGTCCCAACGCGGTGCTAATTCAGCAAATGAGACCAATCTGACCTGATTGGGTGGATCGAATAATTTTGCTTTACCGTTTTCTGTTCCCAAAAACAGCTCGTAGTGATCGTATTTCTCAGATCCGATTTCAGATTTGACATGCAGTATGATGGGACACATCGACTGACTAAGCTCCTTACTTGTTAGTTTACCTGCTGGCACAGCATATAATCCATAATCCTCCGCTGCCTTTTTTAACTCTGCTAAAGAGCTTCCTTTGCGCGATCCAATATACTCAGGCTGGACCAATTTCCGAAAGTCAATTTTTATGTTATCCAGTTTCATCTTGGTATAAAGGCAGTACACACCGCAATACGGGTCAGATGATTTACGTTTAGTGGGGAGGGATTCGGGCGGTTTCTGCTCGTTTGCTTTCGCTGCGTATGTCTTGCTGGCAATCAGTGTTATTATACAAATCAATAACGAAAAACACCCAAGTTGCCTCCTTATAAGATGCAAGTTCAACATTCGGCTCACTCCTTACTTCTAAATCTCTTAAATACCATACATCCAATAGTTCCAATAATTAACATGCTAATTAAAATCACCGGGGCTAAGGGGAATGAATCAGATTCGGCTATTACTTCTGGTTGCGTCTTTACGGTATCTATCAGTGTTTTAGGTTGCGTATTTGCAGCGGTGGTTAGGTTGTTCGGAGCCACCCCAGTTTTTTTATCAGTTGCCGGTTTAAGAGAAGTCATATCTTCAGTCATCCTATCGATTTCATCAATAACGTATTCGTCGATTTGCGAAACAAGTTTTCCATCCTGCCATGTATAGTTGATTCCAGGCACTTCGAGAATCCTTGCTTTCGTACCGTTCTCAATATCCGGAATAAAAGACCTCAATACATCATGATTGGGGTCAAGGATTATATGCTCTATCTTGTGATGCTTAGTACTGCGTACGGTAACACCATTTTGTTTGTTGGTTATTGTATATAAATCTGTTTCCATGGGAATATAAACGCCATCTACATTCTCAAAGCGAACGTTCCTCAC
>DAOUVA010000408.1 GCA_030667885.1 Phycisphaerae bacterium | reverse complement strand
TGAAACGTCAAACAACCAGCGGTCCACTTCATTAAGAGGCAGCTTGCCATCCTCGTCATTGGCGTAAAGGAACAGCCCCAGTCCCATATTCTTCTCGTTAGCAGCGCAAACAGCTCGACGGCCCTGTTCACGGACGGCACTGAGTGCAGGCAGGAGAATGCCCATCAAAAGAGCAATGATGGCAATCACAACTAATAGTTCGATAAGTGTAAATCCTTTTCTTCCACTCATATCGCGCCTTTAGCTTTGAACGCAGAGCTGCTTTTTTACAAGGAAATGATACTCCTTGTCAATCCAATTAATTTACACGTTTTTTCGACCAAAAGTGTTCGATCAGCCAGCGCAGGTCTTCGTTGCCGGGTGAAGGTGTATCTATTCCTGAATGAGATCCTGGATTATGTTTGTTGGTTTCAATGAATTCAAGGGTTCGCTTATCCATCCATTTGCGTCGGCCTGCGTGCCCATCGGCAAATCCGAACGTGCTCGACTTTAAGTGGTAAGAAGCAAGCGGATCATAGAATGCCCACGAGCCGGGATTCATGATATTTCGGCCCAGCAGGTGCCATCCCCCTTCGTTCTCTCCGTAGCGGCTGCCGTTGTGCTCTTCCTCAACAAAAACGTAATATTGAGCCCCGTTTTTTATGTCCTGCATTCTTTGATACGCCTGGCCTTGATACTGATCAATTGGATCAAACCCAAAGGCATAACTAATGCTATAGCTGCGCCAACAATCACGCGGAGGCTGCTGTGTACTCCTTCTGTTGTCACCAGGACAGTGATAAGCATCGACGTCCTTGACATACTTCCACAAGGTCCCGGCCTGGATCCCGCGAAAGCGATCCTCTTCCGTGATACTCGACGGTGCTGGATTATAAGACAGATCGCTTCCGGCTACATCCTTGGGCCGATGAACCCAGGGGACTTTATCGGTGGCGCTATCGTAACAGGCTCTGTTGCTGACCAGCGAGCCATCGTTGTCATCGGCATACATTATCCATGCAGCCAACAGGGTCTTCTCGTTGGAAAGGCAGGCTGAACTCGAAGCCAGCCTCTTGGCCGCCTGTAGCGAGGGCATCAATATGGCCATTAAAACCGCAATTATAGCAATTACTACCAAAAGTTCTATTAAGGTAAAGCCTTTTCTACCATCCATATCGCACCTGTAGTTCCTTAGAATAAGATTTGCCGCTCACAAAGAAACCATATACTTTTTGTGCCCGAAAATCAAGGAATATCTAAGACGGTTTCAAAACTGATTTCATCAAGAGAACAAGTGAAATTTACTTCTTGAGCAAATGCTTCTCGAACCAGCCCACCATAGCCTCGGATGCACGCTCGCCGTCTTCACCGCGAAATCCATGACCGGCCCCCTTGATAACCAAAAGCTCACTGGTTACTTTTTGCTTCATGAATTCCGCAAGGATTTTCTCACTGTGGTCGAGCGGCACCAGTTCATCCTTGTCACCGTGAATAAGCAGTGTGGGCGCATCGTCTCTGGAAACATGCAGCAAGGGTGAATAGACCGCTCCCTTCTCTTCTTCGAAATTCAGGGCCGGATAATCGTCAAGCTTGTTGATCCAAGGACGTATGTCGGTTGGCGGAAAATAAGCCACCACAGCAGCGACTCGGTCGCTAACACGAAGGACTTCATCTTTAGAATCCGCCTCACCATTATCACTGGCCGTGCCTAACATCAAAGACAAATGTCCGCCAGCACTGCCTCCGGTAACCCCAAGTCGCTCGGGATCGACACCGAACTTTTTAGCTCGCAGGCGGATAAAACGAACACTGCGGCGAACATCCTCGACGATTTCAGGAATCACATACTTCGGACTGCTGCCGTGACGTACGGCAAATACTGTAAAGCCTTTGTCTAACATCGGTTTGAACCAGCCTATGCTCTGTTCCGGCGAACGCCATCTGGAACGCCAGCCGCCGCTGACCATAAACAGAATACCCACTCCTTTGGCCTCCTGTTTGGGCTTGAACACATCGAACGTCAGAGCCATACCGTGCTTATGCCCATACACGACATCTGGAATAATTTCGACACCCTCAACGCCGTGGGCTTCAGTGACACAAAGAACTAAAAATATAATTACAAGACTTTTGATTCTCCACTTCATAATTAACCTCCTGTTATTTTGCCGACATCTCGAAAACAGTATACGGATTTTCGGATTTCTCAGACAAGTTCATTCTATCGTATTAACGGCACAGTTTACAAGAGTTTTTCTCGCTTCTGCTCAAGTTCATACGCCACACACAAGTCCCGCAGCATAAGGTAACTCCCGACAGCATAATGGAGCAAACCGACCAGAAATGACACCTACGGAATAACAGAAATCAACCCTGCAGGATTTCGATATCTTCGGGATGCAGTCGTTTTAGTTCGGGCAATTGATTCCGGCCGAGACTGGCTTCAATCAGAACGGAGCTGCCCTCGTACTTTTCGCTTAGAATCATCCCGCGAGCACGAAGAAAACTCTGGACCTTGCCGTTCGACTGGCTGCTTACGACCCGAAGCACAAGCTCAGTGCCTCTGTACCTTGAAGTGACAGCTTCGTTCAATTCCTCAAGGCCGTAGCTGGTTTTGGCTGATATACTTACCGCATCGGGGTATAGCGTCTGAAGTATTTCAAGGTCGCCGATTTCCCTGACAACATCGACCTTGTTAAATATTTCCAAAATAGGCTTTTCGCCACAGTCTATTTCTTTGAGAACCTTATTTACAGACCCGATTTGCTTTAGAGCATCGGGATTTGCCACATCGATAATATGCAGGAGTAAATCAGCATTGACGGCCTCTTCCAGAGTTGCCTTGAATGAGGCGACTAATTGATGAGGCAAATTTTTCACAAAACCGACAGTATCACTTAACAGAACCTCAACACCTTTTGCCGGCGACCATTTTCTTGTTCGAGTATCAAGCGTTGCAAACAGCCGGTCCTCGACAAAGACCCCCGCTTCAGTAAGAGTATTCAAAAGTGTGCTTTTGCCCGAGTTAGTATAGCCGACCAGGCATATTTTATATAATCCTTTCCGCCCGTTAACTTCACGAACCCTTCGCTTGTCGATATTTGCAAGTTCACGTTTTAGTTCCGTGATTCTCTTGCTCACTAATCGCCGGTCGATCTCCAACTGCTGCTCACCAGTCCCTCTGGTTCCTATACCGCCGACCGCACCTGCGGCCGTTGCCCCGCCAGCCCCGGCTACACTGTCTAAGTGAGACCACATACGCGCCAATCGTGGATATGTATATTCCAACTGGGCCAAATCGACCTGTAATTTGGCCTGTTTGGTTTTTGCTCTGGTGGCGAATATATCCAGAATCAGCTCACTGCGATCAAGTACCTTTACTTCGACAACCTTCTCAAGCTCACGGATTTGCCCCGGAGACAGATCATTATCAAATATCACAACGTCAGCTTTGAATCCCTTGACCCTGTCGGAAAGCTGGCTGGCTTTGCCTTTACCTATATAAGTAGCGGGATTTATTGTGCGGATTTTCTGCTGGAATCTGTCCACGACAACAGCCCCGGCACTCTCAGCTAAGGCTGTGAGTTCCGACAAATCTCCCGCCGCATCACTGCGGCGTTGGATTGCGGCGACCAGAATCGCTCGCTCTTTTTTTACTTTTAGTGTCTGACGAAATTTCTCCAAATACGATATACCTCCAAATATTAACGCTTTATTCTAACATATTTGCCAATATCTCTCAAGAAATCCTCAAAATATGGCAATTTTAAGGTTTTTTTAGACAATTTTTCAGATTTATCGACCAAAAACAGTAATTTTCAGCAAAAATCATAAGCTGACGTTTTTTGGCTTGAAAAACTGAAAAATATACCTTAAAGTAATCAAACTAACGTTTTTTGACGAATTAAATACATAATATTATTTTGAGATTGCTTACAATTTAAGAGATTATAAGCGCAGGAAAGGTTTTTGATCTTTATGCTGAAAGTTAAATCGCGTGCTGGTGAATCAGTACAGTCAATGTTAAGACGCTTTAAAAAGCTGTGCGAAAAAGAGGGGTTAGTCAGAGATATGAAACGCAATGCTTACTACGAAAAACCCTCGGAAAAAAATCGCCGACGCATGCGCAAAGCCCAGCGAACTATAAGCCAGGCCCAATAAAATTTCCTTTTGTAAAAGGCTTTTCTTAGGACTATCTCTCCCGAGCAGGCAAATAAAACCTGCTCGGTTTTCATTTGACTATAAATATCACTACCCACTCACACTGTAATCATTCTGTAGCCCCATGCTTGCGCAATAGTTCAATAATTTCTTTGTAGTTCTTCTCGTTCGCAAGTTGTAGAGGCGTCTGACCTTTTTGGTTTTTTAAATTGACATCGGCCCCTTTCTCCACAAGCAATTCCACTATATCGTAGTAACCAAAAATAACTGCAAAGCGCAACGGTGTCAGGCCTCGTATGCCCACTGCATTGACATTTGCACCTTCAGCGATAAGCAGTTTTGCTAAATTCTTACATCTATATTCGAGCGCATAATGTAGAGGAGTATGTCCGCTAAGGAAGGGCCCCCCACGGCCAGGATTTGAGGGTGCAGATAACGGAGTCTTTATATTCACATCAGCACCTTTTCTAATCAGCAGTTCAGCTACATCTTCATTGGGGTGCCAGAACACAAAGAGAAGCGGTGTGTAACCATCTTTATT
>DAOUVA010000105.1 GCA_030667885.1 Phycisphaerae bacterium | reverse complement strand
TTCTACTGAACTTCGAAGGCCAGGCCGAAGGAATCAAAACCGATGATGTGCTTGAACAAATACTGGAAAATACTCCTAAGGCCATGGAGCAAAAACTTGATGTACCATAAGCAGGGACTGTATTAAAATGACAAATTCAGGAAAGCGACTAACGGATTTGCTCGACCCGAATTTTATGAATCGGTTGGATTCTCTCGATGTTATGAGCCGAAAGATACTCCAGGGTAAGCTTCAGGGTGAGCGGCGTTCCAAACGCCGCGGTCAGAGTGTGGAATTTGCCGACCATCGTCCTTACGTTGCAGGTGACGATTTGCGTTTTGTGGACTGGAATATTTACGGCCGATTGGAACGATTGTTCCTCAAGCTTTTCCTCGAAGAACAGGACCTTACAGTCCATATCGTGGCAGATGCCAGCGGCTCGATGACTTTGGGAGAGCCTTCGAAAGAACTTTTCATCAAGAAACTCACGGCTGCTCTTGGTTATGTGAGCCTGGTCAACAACAATCGAGTAACCATCAGCTTTTTCGGTGACGGTATAAAGTGTCAGTTGGCCAATATGCGTGGCCGCAGCTGCCTGCACAAGATGGCGGAATACCTTTTAACTACTGATTGCGAAGGACTGTCGCATTTCGATAATGCGTGCCGGCAAATAGCTGCCGGGCGCATCGGCTCCGGTGTGATGATTGTACTAAGCGACTTTTTGTTTAAAGACGGCTATGACTCCGGACTGCGCCGACTGATTGGCAGGCAATACGACCTGTATGCTATCCAGGTGCTCTCTGCCCAGGAGCTTTCGCCCAGGTTTACCGGCGACTTGAAACTGCTTGATATTGAAGACGCCGACGCTGCGGAGATTACCGTAAGTTCCGCACTGTTGAAGTACTATAAGCGAAACCTTACCGCCTATTGTAATGAATTGAAGGATTTCTGCGCGCAGCGCGGAGCGGTTTATGTGCTTGCCAATTCGGCTGATTCGGTAGAGTCGTTAGTGCTGAACTATCTGCGGCGAATTCGCTTGCTTCGTTAATGGGAGCAGTGTAGTTTTTACCGGGAGTGTTAATTTATGGAATGGTTGACACCTATGATAGCTGTTTATGCCGCTGCGGTATCCGTGCCGCTACTGTTGCTGCTTTATTTCCTCAAGCTTAAACGCCGCGAGCAAATAGTCTCAAGCACGCTGCTGTGGAAACGAGCCGTGCAGGATTTGCAGGTTAATGCTCCGTTTCAAAGGATAAGGCACAACATCCTGCTGCTGTTGCAGTTGCTGATGTTGTTGTTGATTTTGCTTGCTTTGGCAGGGCCGATACTGTCGCTGCTTGCTGGTCCGGGCCGCCGATATGTATTGCTGATTGACAGGTCTGCGAGCATGAACGCTACCGATATCGAGCCGACCCGTCTGGACGCAGCCAAAGAACAGGCGAAAGTATTCGTTGAGTCATTGCGCAGTAAGGCCTTCTTTTCATTACGTGGTGACTGCGACCAGACAATGGTCATGGCTTTTGAAAATCATGCCAAGGTGATGTGTAACTTTACCTCAGATAAGCGCCAATTGAACATGGCTATAGAGGCGATAACACCGAGTGATGGTGATTCTTCTTTGGCCGAGGCGGTTGTAGTTGCCCGCGCTTTTGCCCAGTCGCCCGGTCTGGAGGCCGACTTCCTAAGCGCCGAAGAGCCGGCCCAACTGGTACTGTTTAGCGATGGGCAAATCCATGATTTAGAGCAGATTGTGGTTAGTTCCGATGAATTGGTTTTTCACTGCATAGGCGAATCCCGGAATAATGTCGGCATAACCGCTATGCAGGCTCGAAGGTCCAACGAAAAACCCAATGAGATAAATGTTTTCGCCACGTTAGCTAATTACGATGCCGAAGGAATAACCTGTGATGTCCAGCTTACTATAAACAGTAATGTCCGTGCAGTGAGGTCGGTAACTGTTCCTCCCCAAAAGACAGACAGCAACTCGGATACCACTCAGCCCGGTAAGGTAGCAGTGAATTTTTCTTTATCCTACGCTGAGGCAGGGATACTTGAAGTAAGACTGTTACAGGATTCCCGCCGAGCTGGTTTCCAGCTGGATTCTTTACCGTGTGATGATGCCGCCTGGGCCATTTTATCGCCTCCTAAAAAGCTCTCTGTCCTGCTTGTTACCGCCGGTAACGTAGTGCTCGAATCGGCACTGCAATCTTGTCCTGTTGCTCGGCTTGAAGTTCATTCACCGGCTGAATTTGACGCGATGGACTTTTCTGCTATGAGTTTAGAGCAGCCCTATGATGTTATTGTGCTTGATAACCATTTGCCAACTCAACTACCCAAGTGTCGATACCTTGTTTTTGGTCGTCCTCCGAATGATATCGATGTGTCAGTTTCTCAACAGCTCGAGAACCAGGTTATGGTGGATTGGAGACCAAAGCATCCGATATTGGAATATGTCAATCTTACGAACTTATTCGCTGCGAAGTGTTATAAAATGGTCTTGCCTCGTGATGCGGAAGTTATCGCCGAGTTCAATGAGACCCCGGCCCTGGCAATGGTGCGGCGAAACGGCAGTGTTTTTCTGCTTGCCGGCTTCGATATCCTTCAGACCAACTGGCCTTTTGAACCCAGCTTTGTTTTGTTCTGTTATAACGCAACAAACTTTCTTGGTATGCAGGTAGGGCGAAGGCAGGAGCATAACCTTGAAGTCGGTCAGCCCATTGTTGTTGAGGGTCTGGAACCCGAAATTTTGGCTCAAATCGATGGGCCGGATTTTTCCGGTATTCAAATCAAGTCCAGTTCTTCCGGTTCCATCCGTTTTGCCGGTACCTCTCGGGCTGGCATGTACAACTTAAGCGTATCGTCCCAGCCAATTAGAGTTTTTGCTGTCAATCTGCTTGATACACAGGAAAGCAATATCTATCCCCTTCGTGAGATTGTTTTTGCGGGCCAGCCGGTGAAAGCTCAAGAGAGTTCCCTCAGTCGGGCAAATGTTCCGTTGTGGCCGTTTCTTGTGGGCCTGGCCTTAATCCTTGCGTGTCTGGAATGGTTAATATATAATCTTAAAGTGAGAATATAGTGCATAACTTTCGTATGTGGAGAGGTTTACAAATGTTGCGCATTTCATTAATGATATTGCTTGTTCTTATTTTGCCTGTTATAGTTTCTGCCTCTACAGACTCAGACTCGCCTTTCAATGTTGATTTTTTCTTCGGTTGGAATAATTACTATCGCCCTATGGAGTGGACGCCGGTTGAAATCGGCATCGCCAGCACACTTACCGAGCCTTTTGCCGGTTCTTTAACCGTCTCGGCTCAACAGGATGGTTTGAATACGCTGGATATCGTTCATACTTTTGTGCTTACGCCTGATGTTCCACTTCATCTGCCGCTTGTAACGAAGCTGGCGTTTACCGCTGATAAATGCGGGGTGAGACTAAGAGACGAGCGAGGACGAACACGTTGGGATTATGACTTTAATCTTTGGAACTTTTCTACGAGAAATCGCTTACTGACGGTAGTTCATGATAATGACTTATTAATCGGGCTTGTCGGCGGCGGTAAATTCGGCCTGTTGCGGCTACCGAAACAGGCCATCTGTCAATCTCAAAGGGATCGGGGAAAGGTGTGTCTCGGAGATAAGCTGCCACGAATGGTTCCATGGGACTGGACCGGCTTTGTTTCTCTTGACCTGCTCATTCTCTATGACCCCGACTGGAACCTGTTTAATCAGCATCAGTTGAATGCGATTGCTCAATGGGTCTCCAATGGAGGCAAGTTACTGCTTGTGCTTGGAAGTCATCCGCTGTCCGCTGAGAATCCTATTGTTCAGTTATTACCTTTTGAATTACAGGACGTAAAGCAGATTACCGTGTCCACGGAAACCCTCGAACAGTTTGGGCTGACCGCCGACAAACCGGAAACTGTTACATGCTGGCCATTGGTGCCCAAACCCCAGGCACGCTTTTTTGAAACAGAAACTTATAATACCGACGAAATTCTATTCGGCACCGGATATACAGGCTTTGGTCGTGTGGGCGTGTTAGCTTTTGATCCTTCTACGATGACTAAGAAACAAAGGGCAAATTCCTCGATGTTCTGGGTGGGTCGTATTACGGCAATTCTGGAAGACTCTCACATTATGCCCGACCGGCCAATTACACCGCCTGGTAACACGAAGTATGGTATTCGTAGCCCCTCCGGACGTTCTGCAATGCCAGGGGGACAAAATAAGTATGAACGTTACGAGTACACAATGCCTTCGTCACGTAGTATCAGATTCGCCGAAGATGTCGATAGTATTGATGATAATTCTCGCTCTCAACGACAACAACAATACGAAGTCGGGCGGGCGCAGACTGCAAACAACGCGGTTATGGAATACCTTTACAATATTTCCGAAATGCGTCCTTTGAGTATCTGGTGGGTGATACTTTTACTGATTACTTTAGCTGTTTTGTTAGGACCTGTGGACTATAAAATCCTGAAGCGCATGGGTCGTCTTCCGCTGACCTGGCTGACCTGCGCTTTCTGGATTATCCTGTTTACCGTTGGCGCCTATTACGGAGTTCAGGCCCTGCGTGGAGGTAAAATGCAGTTAAGGGTGGTTTCCGTTCTTGACGGAATCGAGAGCAGTAATCAAGCCTGGTCCACCGACTATTGCGGTTTGTTTGCGCCTGGCAGCGATGACTATGAGTTCGAAGGTTTGAATGATAATCAATGGTGGTCTGGCATCGCTCCGAGCCAGCAATCCATCTGGGCCTATAACCAGGAAATCAGCGGCAGGAAAATTTATTGTTTTCAGCACGACGGTGGAAACCTGCCATATTCTCTACCCATCAATATATGGACCATCCAGTGCCTGCTTAATGAGTCGCCCCTGGAGCAATTGCCTTTTAATGCTCAGGTTGAGCGCAATGGTAATGAGGTCGTCGTAAGTATCGTTAATGATTCAGATGCTCCGATTTTAAATGGTTATGCTCTCTTTGGTAATGACCGTGGTATTAATTTTGGCTCGGTTCCGGCCCACACCAGCAAACAGTTCCGCAGCCAGTTGCGTACCATGAAGCTTTGGAACAATAATAACATAGAACGGTATCAACAATATCACAATCTCCAGCGTCCTCGTTCGAGTAGCTTCAAAATTGAGGAGGCGTTTTTCGCTCAGGGAAGCTTACAGCGTACTCAGACCATTGGCGCTTATCTTGCTCGTGGCGCGGCGATGGTTTGTGTCCAGTACGATAAGGCTCCAGTCTCATTTGCAGTAAAGGGCCGTTCATGCAGTTATGACCACATACAGTTGGCTCGGCTTGTTGTTTTCCCACAGGAACAGTAAAAGGATACAGGAAATGATTGAAACCAAAAATCTTACTAAGAAATACGGTAATCTAACAGCCGTGGACGATTTGAATTTGACCGTCAAGGACGGTGACATATTCGGTTTCATCGGCCCCAATGGTGCCGGGAAAACCACGACTATGCGTATTTTGGTTACACTTCTGGAACCTACTCGAGGCCAGGCCTCCGTCAATGGTCTGGATGTCAGAAGGCACGGCAAAAAGGTTCGCAGGCTGGTTGGCTATATGCCTGACTTTATGGGTGTTTATGACGACCTCAAAGTTTTTGAGTACCTTGAATTTTTTGCCGCGGCCTTTGGTATAGAACGCAGGAAACGTAAATCCATTGTCGAGGGTGTTCTTGAGCTGACCGACCTTCAATCCAAGCAAAGTGCAGCTGTTGACAGTCTTTCCCGAGGTATGCAGCAGCGTTTGGGTCTGGCACGCGTTCTTATCCACGACCCCAAAGTACTTATTCTTGATGAGCCGGCGAGCGGGCTCGACCCACGTGCCCGAATCGAAATAAGAGAGCTGCTGCGTGAGCTAAAGCGCATGGGGAAAACTATTATGATTTCCAGCCATATTCTGAGTGAACTTGAGGAAATTTGCGACCATGTCGGTATTATTGAACATGGCCATATGGTTTTCAGCGGTACACTGGAAGAAATTCTTCCACGGCTTGGAATTCAAAGTAAAGTTCGTGTGAAGGTGGCCGATAGTCAGGACAAAGCTGTTGAGTTGCTCACCGCTTTGCCACAAATAAGTCAGGTCCGGATTTCCGGCGATTACATTGCCGTGACTCTCCATGAAGGACAGAATGGAGACGGCATTATTGCACGGACCCTTGTTAACGCGGATTTGGATATTATCTCTATCCAGCCCGAAAAGCTCAAACTTGACGACGCATTCCTGCAATTAACGAAAGGTATTGTTCACTAAAGCACACAATAAAAACACGGTTATTGATACCGCAGATAATATACGGAAAAAGAGATACTTATGAATACTACATTACTTAGCTTCTTTCCAAAATTGTTCAACCCAGTCTGGTTGACCGGTCCGCTGCTCGATAAGGAGCTGCGCGTCTCCAGCCGTCGGAGAAGAAATTACGTTCTGAGGTTTGCCTACGTGCTCTTTTTAACCATCTTCGTTGCGATAGTCTGGCTCAGTGTAGTCAAATTTCAAGGGACCGCAGCGTACCAAAAATCCAGAATGTCCCTGGCCGGCAAGACAATTATAACTACCATAGTTATGTTTCAGTTCATTGCCACTCAGTTGATAGCCATTATCATGCTCAGCACTTCCATAAGCGACGAAATTTATCATCGTACTCTCGGCGTGCTTATGACTACCCCTATTACCAGTTTCCAGATTGTAATAGGGAAGCTCTTCAGTAAACTCTTGCAGTTAATCCTGCTTTTAGCCATCAGTCTGCCGCTTTTGGCTATTGTTCGTATCTTCGGTGGTGTTCCCTGGGATTACGTTCTATCCAGTCTGTGTATAACACTTACGGCCGTTATCTTCTCAGGGTCGCTTAGCCTGTTTTTTTCCATCGGCAACCGTCGTGCATATGTTGTCATCATCAAAACCGTTTTTACTCTTGGTGTTCTTTTTGCATTTTTTCCGACGGTATTTGGTGTTCTATTCGCACTGCTGTCGCGTAATTTTGCTCCTATACTGAGGTCTCTGGGTAATGTTACTCCTATACTGATGGTTCTTTTGGCACACTTTAATCCTTTCGGTGCGATGTCTCTCAACACCGCTGCGATGATGTCACCCACTATGCCGGCCGGAATGCCTTCGTTCTATTGGCCTTTGCATTGTGTGTTTATGTTAGGATGCTCTGCTTTGTTGATAGCCATCTCGATAAAGGTGGTGCGCAAGGTGGCCTTGCGTCAGGCCGTGGGGCAGCTTGATCTCACATCAAAACGCAAATATCGAAAACAAAAGAAAGCATTGCCTAAGGCTCCTGGCGTTCAGGAACCTGCCGGCCTTATCAGGCGGGTAAAGGGGTCACCGGTCCTCTGGAAAGAGCTGAGGGCCCCGATTATTCAGGGGGCCGAGGGAAGAAACAGTATCATTGGTCTTGCGGTTACTATTGCCGCTCTTTTGTTAACTTACGCCACATGTGCCAAGGAAAAATGCCTTGACATGGATTTTACTCATATTGCTTATACGTTGATGTTCATGCTTATAGGCCTGATTTTTAATATGGTGCTTTCAGCCACCTGCATCACTTCCGAGAAAGAGTCACGTGCCTGGCCTATTTTGCTGGCTACATCCATGAACGATTGGCAGATTCTTTGGGGAAAGGCCGTTGGAGTATTTCGTCGCTGCCTTCCTATTTGGTTTCTTTTGGCCGGCCATATTATACTTTTTGTATCGGTAAGATATATTCACCCGATTGCCATAGTCCATATGTTCATGCTTATTGCAGGGCTGGTGGTTTTCCTTACTTGTGTCGGTATTTATTTCAGCATTCTTTTTAAACGAACCACTTCGGCGGTGGTTGCCAACTTCGCTTTAGCTGTTGTACTCTGGATAATTGTTCCGGCTTTGCTCGGGCTGGTAACATCGACGATTAGTCGCGATAAAGTTGAAGTATTTGAAGCGTATGTGTCCGCTAATCCCGTTGTTCAGGCTACTACGATTATGGGTGGAACTGGAGGCCAGCGCAATGCTAAGACGAAGCTATCCAAACTCGATTTTAATTGGCTTTCGGGCAATCACAGCGAAGGAATCTCCTCGACAACAACCCTTTTGTTGATTACCACACTGATACATATCTCTGCTGGTTTTCTCTTTGCCTGGCGAGCCAAGTGCCGATTAAGACGCAATATCTTCTGAGTATGATTTAAGCAATTATGACTACCGGTTTGATTAATGTTGTTACAGAGTTCGTTAAACTTTCCTGGCTGACCGGGCCCATTTTTGATAAGGAGCTTCGCGTATCCAGCCGGCGACGCAGAAATTACGTTCTGCGCTTTGCTTATCTGGCTTTAATGACCATTTTTCTGGTTCTGGTCTGGCTCGAAGAGGTACAGCAAAGCGGTTCCTCCGTATATAGAATTTCCCGAATGGCCAGAGCCGGACAAACCATAATTATGTTCATCATCTGGTTTCAGTTTCTTGCTACTCAACTTGTCGCTGTGGTTATGCTCAGCACCTCCATCAGCGACGAGATTTACAACCGCACCCTCGGCTTGCTGATGACCACGCCTGTCAACAGCTTTCAAATAGTTATGGGAAAGTTATTCAGCAAGCTGCTGCAGTTAATTTTACTTTTAGCGATAAGTTTGCCGCTGCTGGCCATTGTTCGTGTCTTTGGCGGAGTGCCCTGGAATTATGTCGTTTCCAGTCTTTGCATAACACTCACGGCTGTAATTTTTGTTGGCTCACTCAGTTTGTTCTTTTCCACATTCAGTCGGAGGGCCTATATTGTAATTATTATAACCATCCTGACGCTCGGTATGGTTTTCGCCTTGATACCTCTTTTAATCACTTTGTTCTGGCGTGCTAACTTGCAGAAGATAATATCCGAGAAGATTATATTTTCTATACTTTTTCAACCAAATCCCTATGCTGTTCTGGCCTTCAGTACCGAGGCGATGATGTCTCCGCGTATGGGCGGCGGGATGCCATTCTACTCCTGGCCTTTGCACTGTGGTATAATGCTAACCGCTTCGGCTGTTATATTAGTAGTATCTGTGACTATGGTTCGCAAAGTGGCACTGCTTCAGGCCGCGGGGCAGATAAATATATCCTCTCGCAAAAGCCTTTTTCGTAAAAAAGCAGTCCGGGGCCCGGCCAGCCAGCAGGATTTTAGCACCGCGCCCAGACGTGTTAAAGGTCCTCCTGTTATCTGGAAAGAGCTGAGATTCCCCCTGTTAGGACGGCGCAAAAGAGCCACTTTAATTGGTATCTTTGTTTGTCTGAGCTTACTGTTGATAACCTATTTGCTTTGCTTCGGAGAAGGTATATTGGATGACGAAGGAACTCACATATTATATGCTGTAGTTTTTATGGCTCTGGGAATACTGTTTACTATTATTTATCCTGCTACCAGTATCACTTCTGAGAAAGAATCCCGCTCCTGGCCGTTACTATTGACTACGACTATAGACGACAGGCAGATACTATTCGGCAAATTCGTCGGTATCCTGTGTCGCTGTCTGCCCATCTGGATTTTCTTGTTAGGTCACGTTATTATCTTTAGTCTGGCCGGATATATCCATCCTGTCGCTATCATCCAAATAGGTATTCTGGTAGCATGGATTGTGGTGTTTCTTTCCGGCAGCGGCCTGTATTTCAGCTCTTGTTTTAAGCGCACCACCACCGCCGTGATTATGAATTTCGCTCTGGCGGCGGCGATTTGGGCTATTGTGCCACTGCTGCTGGGTCTCATTGGGATTATCACACACGAGGGGGATTTTGCCGAGGCCTATATGGATACAAATCCTTTTGTTCACGCCGTTGTGATTATAGATGCCACGGCCAACGAGAATCCGGTAAAAATTGGAAGTTATAGCTGGATTGGCTCTCGTCGTTCGGATGTAGTGCAATCGACGAGTTGGATGTTGACTTGCTTGGCGGGGTATATGTTATTAGGCGCATTTTTTGCCTGGCGCGCAAAGTGCAGGTTCAGACGTGATATTTTCTGATTATTCTTTGAGGTGAAAACGTGGCCCGGGTTTTACTGGAAAATGTTAGTAAGATTTATGACAGAAACGTTAGTGCCGTCTCCAATTTCAATCTGGATATTGCCGACGGCGAGTTTATGGTGATTGTAGGCCCGAGCGGCTGTTGAAAAACCACAACTTTGCGAATGATAGCCGGGCTGGAAAAAACTACTACTGGCAATATTTATATCGGAGATACTCTGGTTAATGAT
>DAOUVA010000125.1 GCA_030667885.1 Phycisphaerae bacterium | reverse complement strand
TGAATTTGCGGAATTGCCCAGCGGCGGGGACAATTCCTATCCCGGCTTTATTGAACTCAACTCGAAGCGTGCCATTATGTCATGGTATTCCTCGCATGAAAGAGATGCAGAGGGGAAAACCATAACAGCTATCTATTTGGCGGAACTTTTAATTGATTAGCATTTCCGCGTGTGCAACAAGTTGCACACCCTACACATCGCATGCTTTGTCTGAGCTCATGATGAAGAATGCAGAATTAAGAAAGTCAGAAGGGCTTGACAAGAGGAAGGATCAAGGGTTAAATATCTGGTGGGGGTAAACGGGTAAGAAAAATAAAACCGACTTTGGAGAGAAAACCGATGAAAAAACAGAGCAATGTTACGATATCAAGACGAGAGTTAATGGGCGGAGCGGCGGCTATAGCGGCCTCAACGATTATGTCGCGATATGCTTTAGGCGGCGCAGGTGGTCTGGGAGCGAGCAAGCCCAATTCTAATTTCAACGGCGTACAAATCGGGGCCATTACTTACAGTTACCGCGGGATGCCCGGCACTGCTGAGGATCTTCTGAAATATCTTGTTCGGTGCGGGCTCAGCTCTGTGGAACTGATGGGTGAAGCGGCAGAGCAATTCGCCGGAGTGCCGACAGCCGGACGGGGCCGAAGGGGAGGTCGGGGACAGATGACCGATGAGCAGCGTCAAGCACAACGAAAAGCACAAGAGGACCAGCTCAAATGGCGTTTATCGGTTTCGATGGGCAAGTACAAAGCCCTTCGCAAAATGTACAATGACGCAGGCGTTAACATCCATATTGTCAAGTTTGGCAGTATCGGCAATGGGAATATGACGGACGGTGAGATTGACTATTACTTTAATGTGGCCAAAGCACTCGGGGCCAAAGGCATTACGAGGGAAATCTCGGAGGAAGCGGCGCGGAGACTCGGGCCAATTGCCGATGAGCACAAGATTATGATCGGCTTCCATAACCATACCCAGATGACATCTAAGACCTACGAGGGACCTATTTTGTCCTATGGAAAATATTTAGGGCTTAATTTTGATGTGGGTCATTTCGTAGCCGGGACGAGCGAGTCACCGATACCACTGATCCGGAAGTACCAAGACCGTATCCTTAGCCTTCATTTGAAGGACCGGAAGGTCAATAACGGCCCGAATATGCCCTTCGGTGAGGGTGACACGCCTGTGGCGTTAATCCTGCAGTTAATGAAGAGAGAGGGTTGGAAGTTTCCGGCCGATATCGAGCTTGAATACAAAGTTCCCGAAGGTTCAGATGCAGTGGCTGAAGTTACCAAGTGCGTTCAATTTTGCAGGGAATCTCTGGGCTAAATATAAATAGGGTGGAGCAAGCCCCACCCTATCGGATCGATGCAGGATATTCGTAGAGGTTTGAATCTACTTTTACTTTATGTCTGCGTGGTAGCTCTGCAGGGACTTTATCTGGCCGGGCTTTTTCTTAAAGGCAGCTATGCCTTTTGCAGTTGCGGCGGCTGCGGCTACCGTTGTGATGTAAGGTATTTTGTATTTGATAGCGGCCTTGCGAATATAGGAATCATCGTGTTTGCTTTGCTTGCCACTTGGCGTATTGACTACAAGATGAATGTCTCCATTCTTGATATTATCAAGGACGTTCGGCCTTCCTTCGTGCATTTTAAGGACGCACTGTGACTCGATTCCGTGCTTGGCCAGCAGATCGCTGGTCCCTTTTGTTGCTATAATTTTAAAGCCGATATCATTAAACTGTTTTGCCATTTCGAGTGATGTGGATTTGTCATTGTCCGAAATAGTAATAAGGACATTTCCTTCCGAGGGCAGGGGCAGTTGTGTCGCCTCCTGGGCCTTATGAAATGCAAGACCAAACGAGTCGGCCATGCCGAGGACTTCGCCGGTGGAACGCATTTCGGGACCGAGGAGAGGGTCAACTTCATGGACCATATTAAAGGGAAAGACCGCTTCCTTGACGCCGAAATGAGGAATGGCCATTCTCTGCAATTTCATATCCGAAAGACGTTTTCCCATCATGAGCTGCGTGGCGATAGGAACCATTTGGATACCGCAGACCTTTGAGACCAGCGGCACTGTCCTTGAGGCGCGAGGATTTGCCTCGAGGATGTAAACAACGTCATTGGCGATGGCGTACTGGATGTTCATCAGGCCGACAACTTTAAACTCGATGGCGATTTTTCGATTATATTCGTAGATTGTTTTTAGATGCTTTTCGGGAATGCTGACAGGTGGAAGTACGCATGCCGAGTCGCCCGAATGGACACCGGCAAGCTCGATATGCTCCATAATCGCGGGCACAAAAGCATCCGTACCGTCGGCAATGGCATCGGCTTCGACTTCAATGGCGTTTTCCAGAAATTTATCAATCAGTATGGGTCTTTCGGGAGTAACGTCCGTTGCTCTTGCGACATAAAACCGCAGCATCTCTTCATCGTGAACGACCTCCATAGCACGGCCGCCAAGGACGTAGGAGGGCCTTACCATTAATGGATAGCCGATTTTTTCAGCGATTTTGAGGGCCTGGTCGAGGGTGCTTGCCATGCCGGATTCCGGCTGGGGGATGCCGAGCTTTTTCATTAACTTGCGGAACCTGTCCCGGTCTTCTGCAAGGTCAATCTTTTCCGGAGAGGTTCCAATGATTTTCACGCCGGCCTGCTCCAGCTCTGCGGCGATATTGAGCGGTGTCTGGCCGCCAAATTGGACGATGACGCCTTCGGGCTTTTCCTTGTTATAAATACTTAAGACATCTTCGACGGTGAGCGGCTCGAAATATAATTTATCGGAGGTGTCGTAGTCGGTTGAAACAGTTTCCGGATTGCAGTTGACCATGATGGTTTCATAGCCCATTTCGCGGAGTGCAAAGGCGGCGTGAACGCAGCAATAGTCAAATTCTATGCCCTGGCCGATACGATTTGGCCCGCCGCCAAGAACCATAATCTTTCGTTTATCGCTGACCTGAACCTTGTCCGGAGCGTTATAAGTGGAGAAATAGTAGGCGGCATTTTCGACGCCGCTTACGGGGACGGGCTCCCAGGCCTCAACCACATTAAGGGCGATGCGTTTTTTCCTAATCTTTTCTTCGGGAGTATCGAGGAGTTTGGCAAGATACTTGTCTGCGAATCCGTCCTTTTTCGCCTGGATGAGAAGTTCGTCCGGCAACTTTTTGCCCTTGTATTTTAATATTTCCTCTTCAAGGGCCACGAGCTCTTTCATCTGCTCTATAAACCAACGTTTAATATATGTCTTTTCGAAGAGGGTATCAACGCTGATGCCTTTTCGCAGGGCTTCGTACATAACAAACTGGCGCTCACTGCTGGGCTCTCTTAAGAGTTCCAAAAGCTCATCAGGAGATTTGCTATTGAAATCCTTTGCAAATCCGAGACCGTAACGGCCAATTTCAAGGGAGCGAATGGCCTTTTGAAACGCCTCTTTGTAGTTTTTGCCAATGCTCATTGCCTCTCCGACGGCGCGCATCTGTGTGCCAAGCTTATCTTCAATGCCGCTGAATTTTTCGAAGGCCCAGCGTGCAAATTTTACAACCACATAGTCACCGGAGGGGGTATATTTTTCAAGTGTGCCGTCTCGCCAGTATGGAATCTCATCCATAGTCAAGCCGCCTGCAAGCATTGAGGAGACAAGGGCGATGGGGAAACCGGTCGCTTTGGAAGCAAGTGCAGACGATCGCGATGTTCTGGGATTGATTTCAATGACAACGACGCGGTCGGTTTTGGGGTCGTGAGCAAACTGAACGTTGGTTCCGCCGATGACGCCGATGGCTTCGACAATATCATAGGAATATTTCTGGAGGCGCTGCTGAAGCTCAGGTGTTATGGTCAGCATCGGAGCGGTGCAAAACGAATCGCCGGTATGGACGCCCATGGCATCGACATTTTCGATAAAGCAGACGGTGATTTTTTGGTTCTTGGCATCGCGAACGACCTCGAGCTCCAATTCTTCCCAACCGAGTACGGATTCCTCGACAAGTATCTGTCCGACAGGGCTGAATGAAAGGCCTCGATTAACAACAGTTCGGAACTCCTCGATATTGTAAACCAGGCCGCCGCCTGTTCCGCCCATGGTATAAGCGGGGCGAATAACGCAGGGCAGGCCGATATTTTCGAGTGATTTTTCTGCTTCTTCAAGGCTGTTTGCAATCTCACTTCTGGGCATTTCAATGCCCAGTTGATTCATCGTATCCTTGAATGCCTGGCGGTCTTCCCCCCGCTCAATTGCGTCAATCTTAACGCCGATAATTTGTACGCCGTATTTTTCCAGGATGCCCCTGCGTGATAATTCCGCGGAAAGATTAAGAGCTGTCTGCCCGCCGAGATTGGGCAGAAGGGCATCGGGTTTTTCTTTTGCAATAATCTGCTCAATGGTTTCGACGTTAAGCGGCTCAATATACGTTACATCGGCCGTACCGGGGTCGGTCATGATTGTTGCAGGGTTGGAATTGACAAGCACAATTTCGTAACCCAGCTTACGAAGGGCCTTACATGCCTGTGTGCCTGAATAATCAAATTCGCAGGCCTGGCCAATAATAATCGGGCCTGAACCAATAATCAATACTTTGTGAATATCCTCGCGTTTTGGCATTTTTTTCCACCTCAAAAAAGTTATTTATTAACTCAGAATCTAAAAACAGACGGAATTTTCGCCCCCTTACCCAGAGGCTGAAGGATTTTATCAGAGAGGCTTTGAACTGTCAATAAATTTACCTTTTTTTGGCGGAAGATTGCCGGGATACCCTGGCTATGCAGAGAAATCGGGGGCAGTAAAATCATTGTGACAAATAATTTAGCTACGAACCGACATTATTTTGAATGCGTCCTGGCCGGCGTTGATTAAATGGATTAAGGGCTGTGGTCTGTCAACTCCTTCGATGAACTTCGGCCTGGCGGCCCAAGGTGTAACGCTCAATACCCCGGTTAAATCCATCCAGTGCTGAAGCCGTGCAACGGGCAAATCCCAGGTCATGTGGAAGTGGTTGGCAGGCGGATATTGTTTATACTCGACCATACTTGCGTATTTCGGGACGACAAACGTGTGCGGCCAGATAGGCGTGGTCAGCTCGCACATTGCCTTTGCCAGTTCGGCGGGTACTTCGGTGGTTGCCGCCTGGTCCCAAATCATACTGAATAAACCAGCGGGGCTGCTGTAAGCGCATCGAGCGGCGATGCCTTCGATTCCGGCGGGGGTTAGGAAGTTAACGGCGTTGCCGCCGCCTGGGAAGTAGTTTTCCTCGGCCAGAGGCAGGGAAATGCTGTCCATAATCTTCTTTATCGATGCTCCGGGGGCCTGTGCCCAGTCGAAAGATGCACTGCCGGAATTGTCACCGTCAACGAGACCTTTTGTGAACCAGTCGGCTTTTTTATCCAGTGATTTGACGCCGATTTTTTGGGCCAGCTCTTTTATCTCCCAGGCTTCCCAGACCTTTCTAAAGTCCATAAACAAAGGTGGATTTCCGCCGCTTAGATAGGTCATAAAGAGCATTGTCAGAAGGCCCTGTACGTCGGCTTCGGTGGCGTAAGGGAGCGGAGCCTTTCGGCCGGTATGGTCGAAAGTGGAATTGAAGAAACTTTCCATTACGTCGGCTACGGGCAGAGGAATGCCGCGAAGGTCGCTGCCCCATTCCAACTGGCTCATAAAACCGCCGCCGATGGCGTTCAGGTCCTTCATAAGGTCACGAACGATAAGGTACATTGCAAGTGACATATTAAACCGTTCACTGTCAGCTTCATCGCGTAGCTCCAGACGTTTACCAACGTACCTGTTAATCCAGGCGCGAACGGCTTTCAATTCTTTTTCGTTATAGGCTTTTTTGATGAGCATATCGGCGAGGAGCTTCATATCGAGGCGCGTTATTTCCAGGCCGAATGTGTTGCGGGTCGGGATGATGTGCGAAAGAGCGGTTTCCATTCCCATGGAGTCGTGTCCCAGGATTACAACTCTGCGGCCCCGCAGGGCGACAGTAGTAACGGCAGCATAGCACCAGTCGATAAGATTTTTGGCGGTCTGCTCGGTCATCTTCGGGTCCATGCCGGTATCGGGCCAGGTGCCAACGTTTAAGGCGGCCATTCGTCCGTACTGGCTTATTGCGCCATTGAGAGCGTGGGCATAGACCACGCCGGGCTTTGGGCCGGAGTTGCCGCAGGTAATGTTTATCGGTGTATTCGAGGGGAACTGCTGCAGGAGCGAAATAGCAGTAAGCTGCGGGAAGGCCCATGTGTCCGGCACGCATACCAGGATGTCCACGCCGGCTTTGCGGAACTGCTGGGCTACGATGTCGGCCTGTGCTTCGCCATCTATCAAGACGGTGGAATAGACAACCGGTACAGGAGTTTTATCCGGCAGAACGACAGAGCCGCTTATACAATCGGCGGCCATCTTCGCAATGTTCTGACAGCGGGTGCGGCTGGCCTTGTCTATACGCGGGTCGGACGTGGCAAAAACGCCAATCACAGGAACCTTAGGAGTAGCTTTGCTAATATTCGGTAAGTGCCTGACTTCGACTTTCTTTGCCATTTCAAAAGGCTCCTTTCAGAATGACATGTCTTGTACGTTTTCTACAAAGAAGGATTTATCAATTTCCCACATTAAACGTGGAAGAATCTTCCAGGAGTTTTCTCACAAAGTCGAGGAACTGGGCGGCTACTGCGCCGTTTGCGACTTTGTGGTCAACCGAGAGAGTCATATTCATCAGCTTTCTCACGATGATGTTGCCGCTGTCCGGTACACAGGTGTCGGTTATCTGTCCGATGCCAAGGATACTGCACTGGCCCGGGACTACAATCGGGATGAAGTTGTCTATTCCGAATGCACCGAGGTTGCTGACTGTGATGCAGCCGCCTTCGACATCAGTTGGGGCCAATTTATTGCTGCGTGCTCTTTCAACAAGGGCCTTAGCATCACGTGCGATCTGCTTTACGTCTTTTTTGTTTACGTCCTTTAGAATCGGCGCAACCAGGCCGTCCGGAACGGATATCGCCAGGCCGATGTGGATAGCCTCGGCCAGCCTGATAGACTCGCCGTCCAACTGGCCCGTCATAATCGGATATTTATCCAGACCGGTCGCGACCGCCTTGATAATAAAATCATTGTAGGCAACTTTCACGTCGGATGTCTGGTTCAACTCTGTTCGCAAGTCAATCAGGCCGGTGACGTCGGCTTTGACAGTCAGATAGAAGCAGGGAATCTCTCGTTTTGATTTGAGCATTTTCTCTGCGGTTATTTTCTGCAACCTGTTCAGAGGAACTGTCGCGCCGAGTTTTACATCCGCCTGAGCTGAGGGGGCAGGCGCTGCGGGTTTAGCTGATTTAGAGGCTGCGGCTTGTTTAACGTCCTGTTCTGTGATTTTTCCGGCAGGGCCTGTTCCGGTAACAGCCGCCAGATCCACGCCAAGATCGCCGGCAAGTTTTTTTGCCCTCGGCGATGCTATTACTCTGCCTGC
Source organism: Phycisphaerae bacterium (assembly GCA_030667885.1). GTDB lineage: Bacteria > Planctomycetota > Phycisphaerae > Sedimentisphaerales > Anaerobacaceae > NIOZ-UU13. Next base: position 2,238 of record DAOUVA010000125.1, on the reverse strand, counting down.
AGGCTGCGGTGGGGCTTCGGCGGGCTGCGGTGCGGCGGGAGCGGCCTGCTCAACAGGTGCGGCTTCCGAAGGGACGGCGGGTGCGCCATCCTTTAGAGAATCAATAAAACTCTGAGGCACCTCTTCATCCTTGTCACCAAGAACCAGGAGCGACTCACCGACGGCAAGTGTCTGGTCAACCTCAACGAGAATATGCTTTACAAAACCATCGGCTGGTGATTCCATCTCGAGGGTCGCCTTGTCGGTTTCTATCTCAAAAATCACATCACCTTTTTTTACCTCGTCGCCGGCCTTAATCAAACAATTAACAATGGTTCCTTCTTCCATTGTCTGGCCAAGCTGAGGTAATCTTACTTCTTTTGCCATGACTCAATCCTCATTTATATTGTATTGCCTATATCGTATCGCGTATTACGAAGTTCGCGGAAAAACCAGGGCTAAATATTATTCTCCACTAACGAGTTTTCTTACAGTTTCGGTGATTCCCTGAACGCTGGGGATACTTGCCGTTTCAAGCGGTTCGCTCATCGGGGGCGGAACGTCGGCAGCCGCCATATTGACCGGGGCCGCATCAAGATAATCAAAACCGTGCGAGCCATCGCTGAACTCGTATTCCATAAACCGGCCGGTAATTTCTCTTCCTGCGCCGCAAGTGCAGAAACCTTCGCTGACGGTGACGAGCCGTCCTGTTTTGCGAACCGATTCAGCTACGGTATCTATGTCCATTGGCTTTAGTGTTCGTAAATCTATTACCTCGGCGTTAATGCCATGCTCAGAAGCAAGAGTATTCGCAGCTTCCAAAGACCACATCGCCATTCTACTGTAGCTGACGATGGTTGCGTCGGTACCGGGCTTTTTGATATCGGCGACGCCGAGGGGGATGATGTAATCTTCCTTCGGGACGGCGCCGAGCTGGCCGTAAGTTGCCTTATGCTCGATAAAAACGACGGGATTATCGCTTCGGATGGCAGCTTTGAGCAGGCCCTTCGCATCGTAGGGAGTCGAGGGCATTACGACATAAAGCCCGGGTGTATGCATGAGCCAGGCCTCGAGCGATTCCGAATGGTGAGCGGCGATACATCTGCCGACACCGCCTTCGGTTCTCAGTACCATCGGGACTTTTGCCTTGCCGCCAAACATATACCTGTTATAAGCTCCGACGTGAACGAGCTGGTCCATCGCTATCGTAACAAAATCGACATACATAATCTCAGCAATCGGCCTCATACCTCGAAGTGCCGCACCGACGGCGGCACCGGTGATGGCGGCCTCAGATATCGCGGTATCGATAACTCTTTCGGTTCCGAATTCGGCTGAGAGCCCCCGCGTCGCCTGATACGCACCGCCGTAAAGGCCGACGTCTTCACCCATTATGAAAACATTTTCATCGCGTTTAAGCTCTTCGCCCTGGGCGGCGACAACAGCCTGGCCAATTGTCATAACATCCATACCGAACTGAGTGTTAATCTGACCTTTTGCCTGCTCAGTCGCTTCCTTTTTCGTTTTCGCAGTGGACGAAGCAAGTGCGGCCTGGAAGGCGGTCGTCGCTTCAGCAACCTTTGTACCAAGCGCCTTGTCGGTGTCGATAAGTTCAGAGGGGTAAGTTTCATCGACATATACATCTTTTGTAAGGTCGGCGGCGTTGGGCCAGGGGCTGTCTATTCCAAACTTTGTAGCTGTTTCGATAGTGTTAAATGCCGTATCCTTTATCTTATCCAACTGCTCTTGTGTGCATAATTTCTCAGTGAGCAACTTATCTCTTAGAACAGTAATAGGGTCTCGGTCGTGCCAGGCCTTTTCTTCGGCCTTGGTTCGGTATGCACGAGGGTCGCTTCGGCTGTGTCCGTACCAGCGGTAGGTCTTTGCTTCGATAATTGTCATCTGGTTATCTTTTCGCGCTATTTCGGCGGCTTTGCGGACTGCGAGAAAAACAGCCAAGGCATCTTGTCCATCCACAATCATGGCGGGGACATCATAAGCAGCGGCCCTTTGAGCGATGTCTTCGATATTGCTGGCCTTGGTGGCGCCGTCTATTCCACTACCTGAGAACGGTACGCTCATTCCGTAAAGGTTGTTTTCAATAATCGCCACGAGTGGTACGGCCAGTGTTGAGGCCATATTCATTGCTTCGTGAAAACTGCCTGTGTTGGTTGAGCCGTCTCCAAAGAACGACAGCACGACTTTTCCGGTCTTTTTGTACTTTTCCGCCATAGCCGCTCCGACAGCGGGGGCCTGGTT
>DAOUVA010000020.1 GCA_030667885.1 Phycisphaerae bacterium | reverse complement strand
GACTTGCCCGGCTGCGTGTTTTTGCTTTGGCCAACTCTTGGGGTAATACCGGTTCGTTTTTCAGCTTGTCGATTTCAGCGTAGATGGCCTCTTCACATTCCTGATTTGTATGGTCCCTGGCCGGTACAGCATAAAACAAAAACAAGCCCGGATATTTGTTTCCCGGCATGCCCGGAAATCCCGATGCGGCAACAGCAACCTTCTTTTCTTTGACAAGACTTTTATATAAGCGTGAGGTGCGGCCGACACCTGCAATCTCCGTGATAGCATCAAAGACCGCATTGTCAGAATGGTTAATATTCGGCTTATGATAACCAATCAGTACAAAAGGCTGCGCAGGGTCCTGTACAATTACGCGGCGCTGCCCGAGTTGTGGAGGTTCGACTGTTTCCACCGGGTCGGGCTTGGGGCTACTGGGAATTCGACTAAAATATCTTTCCGCCAGCTCTTTTATTTGCTGCGGATTTACGTCCCCGACTATCGCAACGGTCAGATTGCTCGGCAAATAATACTTTTTGAAAAACATCTCAGCTTCGGAACGCGTGAGAGTCTCCAAGTCACTCATATGCCCAATTATCGGCTCACCGTAAGGATGGGCTTTGTAAGCAATGGCCAAAAATTCCTCCAACAGGCGTCCGACAGGCTGGCTTTCGGTGCTCAGGCGCCGCTCCTCCATTACCACATCTTTTTCTTTATAGAATTCCCTCAGCACTGGATTGCCGAACCGATCGGATTCCATAGACATCCACAGTTCGATTTTATTGGAGGGAAGACTGAGTATATACTGGGTAGCATCCTGGCTGGTATAAGCATTGAAACCGGCGCCGCCTTCCCGGACTAATGCCTCCTCAAATTCATCATGTATGAGGTACTTTTGTATTTCTTCCTGCGCTTGCTCTAATTGCTTCTGGAGTTCCTCCAGCTTTTCTTTATCCGCCCTGTCGCCTTTCCTTCGTTCGAGTTTCATGGCCTCAAACGCCTGGTCCGCCTGTGCCAAGGCTTTTGCTTCCAGCTTGTAGTCTGTGGTGCCGATGGCCTGGGTCCCCTTAAATGCCATATGCTCAAACAGATGTGCCATACCCGTAATTCCTTTGACCTCGTCAACCGCACCAACATCGGCGTAAGTGTGGAATGAAATCACCGGAGTTTCATGCCGTTCAAGGACCATGAATTTCATGCCATTGTCCAATGTAAATTCCGTCATCCGCTTTTCGAATTTCAACAAATCCTGAGCCTGGGCCGATTTTGTAGCCACAGTGGTCATAACAAAAAGCAGAAGCATCACGCCAATTACAATGGACCTTAATTTTTGGATTTTATGCCTCATATCGAATACTCCTATGTTATTACATACTTTTGTGTTCTTTACCTTAAACACAGAAAAACTGGTTGCTCTTGTGACAATATTTTCAATAACAGATGTTGATAGTCAAATCTTTTTTTTCAAAAGCTGAAAAAGAACTCATAGAAAGGGACACTTCCCCATACTAATTGTACATAAAGTACGCCGTCGCTTTGCAATCATCACTTACTCCGATTCTTACCCAGTGCGCTGAAAAACCATCCGGAAAAATGTGGTAGTTATATCCTCTCTCGCCCGGGACTTTAACCGGTTCATACGATTTCCACGTTCCATTACCGAGAAAATCAACCTCTATCCAGAACCATACATCCTGGCTTGAGTCATGAGCAAGATGCACGACCTTCTTATCAAAGCCGGTCATCAGAAACGGGTCGGATACCGTTCCCGCTTTCACAGGTGTTTCCCACCAGGGTCCACCCCAGCCGGAGGGCTTACCCATCGACCACAAGTCATCAATATTTCCAAACCACAAACCCGACTGAGGCTGTCCCTGGTCATGGTCAATCTGATCGGAAGCCATGACAAATAATCCGCGCCAGTAGCAAAAATCAGGGACTACGCGCAAATGACTGCAAATAGGACGAATGCCCCATATCTGCCCATCATACGCAAAAGGCGGAAGGTCGTAAAACATCCCGTGAATATCCATCAACAACCGTTCGGTCTGAGCATGACGGATACGCATCCATTCGGTGTTCCATGCATGGTCCCAGGAGTGTCCGGCCTTGGGAAGCAGATAGCGAAGCCATTTACCCTGAACGAGGACGCGAAGCACAACACAAGATTTCGTCCAGCCCGTGGCGTAAATCGTATGACCGCCGTAAGAGTCACCGGAGGCGTTTCCGTGGACTTCCACGAAAGGATTTCGCTCGATTATCGTCCATTTTTTACCATCCCACTCGGCCAATCGTCCGGCATCTCTCTGGCCAAGAAACTCTTTTTGGTCATAAGTATTGTTGGCAACAACAACCCGGCCCTGGGCGGTGTAAGCACTTTTGAAATGTTGTTTGGCATTTGTTATTTCCAGCTCTTTAACCAGATCGAACAGGAGCTTTGTCTTAAGGCTATGTACGTCAACCTCCCAGAAGCGGCCTTCCATACCAAGGAAATAGACTTTATTTTTCTGGTCGGTCAAGTGGGTCACAGTGGCGGTCAAACGATGGTTCTTAAGGGCTTCAATTGTTCGGACGTTTCCATCGGCATCGATGGCGTGCGGGCCGATGAACGCCTGCCCGGAGGGCCAGTGTGCCATCCGATTTGCAAAAGTTCCGGTAATCGAGGCCGGATGCCGCCGCATCGTCATATCTTCGCTTATCTCATAAAGACCGAGCCCTTTACCCTTAATGTGCGAAACATACCCAATCGCCCACAGCTTGTCCGCCCAGGGAATCAGTGCTCCAATGCCGGCTTCCGAGTTACTGCCCAAACCCGGGGCCATAACCGTCAAATTCGGAAACACTCCGTTTACCTGAATCGGAAGTTGTCCGGAACCAGTATTGTCGGCGGAGGGAGTATTCGCATCAAGACCCTGAGCATGCCCATATCCGCTGCCGAGAACCATCACCCACAGGACAGTTAAAGCAAACCATGCCCAAAGCCGGCGATTTGTTGAATTACATATTTCTGAATATTGCAACCTTCCGCATTGTTTCATAATGATTTCCTTCCTCAACAAACTCAGATCACCAGCCAAAATCATTGTTTCCGAATTGGTTACAAACTTAAGACCGAGAACACCTAAAGATATTACGGTCAACCAATTATGTCAATGATTAAAATTCCCAATAAGACAATAGAGTAGTGTCTTGAGTTTGCATGAATGAAATGTATTCAGGATTAGACTAGTACACAGCTAAATGAATAATGAGGTGTCGAAAAAAAAAGCGTTGTGAATAAGCTGAGGTCTCAATACGTACGTCAGAGACTAATTTTTTTCCGGGGCACCAACTGTCGCTTTCCGGCCTAAACGCCGACAGCTCTCACAATCACATACGCCAATGTGCCTTAGATGTGAGACTCCGGCTAACTTCCTGGTTTCAATCACCTTCGCTCCCTTAGTCTCCATCTTGCGAAGCGCAAGCTTGGCTTCCCTTTTATTATGCGAACCTACAGCATCGACTATAACGGTCACCTGTTTGCCTCGCTGCAATAACCCCAGTGCCGTGGCCCCAACAGCGCCTTCGAGACTGATACCAACGACAATAAACTCGTTGGCTCGCACTTCACTGAGTAATCTATCAATCCTGGGCTCAATAAACGGGTCAATACATCGCTTATGAAGTATTATCTGCTTGTACCTTCGCAGCATATCTCTCGGCAAATCAGTATTTCCATCGGCGGCAAAACTTACACGGTTATTAAATAATGTGTAACGTATTTTCTTCTGCCCATCGGTACCATCAATACAGTAATCGACCTGTGTATCCCCATTATGATTGGCGTGAACCTCAGCGGTCGAAATTATGGGGACATTCCGAAATCTTGCCCATGCCATCACCCTGCGAATATGTGCCAAAACCCTTCTGTGGTTTCCGATGCATGCTTTGCCACCGGCCAGTAGAAAGTCCTTCTGGGTATCAATATCTAATATAATCTGCTTACGCTTTGCTCTGATTATCTGTAGAATCATTTTCGGGCTTCCTTATCCTGGCTTCTACGATTCAGTCCTATAATGAATACGTCTCAGCCAACAATCAGGTTCATTGATTCTTATCGAACAGTCCGTGCAGCCACTTTAATCAGAGCATAATCACAAAAGCAATTTCAACCTTAGCCTAAACGGCTGTTATTCTGTATAATACATCTGCTGAATGCTTGTTATCGTTTTAATGTGTGTTTTTTTGGCTTGATTTAACGAATGGTACGTAACTTAAAGGAATATCCTTCGGTCTCACTAAAACCCGAGGACATAGACAGCAAAATCGATTTTATCCGGATTTTCGGACGTAGCGGCCCGATCCATATCGAAATCGGTTCGGGCAAAGGGACCTTCCTGGTTAATCAAGCAAGAGCCAGGCCGGGTGACAATTTTCTCGGTATCGAATGGGCCCGTAAATACTATCGCTGCGCAGTTGACCGCATCGGCCGATGGGGTCTGACAAACGTGCGGATAATCCGCACCGATGCCGCTGTTTTTTTGGCTGATTTTATTACCGACAGCTCCGTAGAGTGTTTCCATATTTATTTTCCCGATCCCTGGCCGAAAAAACGTCACAACAAAAGACGTTTTATCAGCCCGTCCAACCTGGGGCACCTAATTCGCTGCTTAAAGACGGGCGGACAATTAAAAATCGCCACCGACCATGAAGATTATTTCCATGTAATACAAGAGGTAATCACTAATCAAGACAAAAGACTTGAAGAAATTCAATTCCTCCCCACGGTTGGTGCAGATAAAGGAGAATGGGTCGGTACAAACTTCGAACGCAAATATCTCAAAGACCAAAGGTCAATTTATACCATCGCTGTGAAAAAAATATAAATTCCATTTATAAGCGTTACCACTCCTTGCGAGCGACAGGCCGAAAATCAGTATTTTGAACTGCGCTGCGCCTTTAGCAAGGGTCCATAACTCTTTATCATGCGGTGACGCGGCCCAATGGAACGCCAGTAACCGACCCATTGGAGGCTTTCACGCACATTAAGATCAACCTCTGCCCAGAAGACGCCTTCTTTACCACCGCTACTGGCCAGTATTCTTCCCATCGGGTCAATCACAAAGCTATTGCCGTCGTACACAGATGGAACCATATAGAGTCCATTATCACGGGCACGAACCCGAAATACCGACTCACCATCCACCCGTCCGGCCTCATCAGGCAGTGTATTACCCCAGGTCGGTGCAAAGATAATCTCCGCCCCCTTGAGGGCAAAAATTTCAGCCGGCTCAGGAAAGAACCAGTCATAACAAATCTGAATCGCCACCTTTCCGAAATCCGTTTCAAAAACAGGATAGGCATCACCCGGCCTGATACCATTCTTCCATTCCTCTCGGGGCAGATGAACCTTTCTGTACTTGCCTGCAATCCGTCCATTACGGTCCAGCAGTACCGCGGTATTATAAACAATATCTCCAGCCTGTTCTGTAACACCGGCCACTACCCAAATACGATTCCTCTTCGCAGCATCAGCCAATTGCAAAGTAACCGGCCCAGGTATCGGTTCGGCGCAGTCTTTGACCGTACAACCAGTCCCAACCATAGTAATAGCTTCACCAAGGCACACAATATCAAGTCCAAGCTTACCGGCGGCATCAATCTGTTCGCACCATAGCTTCAGATTATTTTCCGGTGTACTTTGTTTCGGCCTTAGATAAACAGTCCCAATTTTCACCTTCCGCGGCCCCGGCCGGGCTGTCGGCTGTAAACTCACCTGCTTCCAAATAACTGAACCGTCGCCGGGCCATTTAATCTCCAGTGACAATTTTGCGCCATCAACTCCTTCGGGTGCGACAAGCACATCTTCAAAACTCGCCATACCTCCTTTGAGCGTCGGCCCTCGCACAAGCATGCCCGCCGGATGAAGGGCCTTGCCATTACGGCTCCAGATCAGACGCACCAGTATCGACTGATAAGGATTGGAAATATTGCGCAATCGACAAACTGCTTTAATCGCATAAGACTGTCCACTCTCGATATCCCTGATTTCCTGAAGCACCCCACCGACAGCGTACGGGTCCCCTGCTGCTTTAATCAAAAGCCCTTCGCCAATACTTTCGACTCGGCATGCCGTCTTGTCCAGCACAGGTTTCCAGAGAGACCAACCGTTTGGTAATTGTTCATCACCGGATGAATTAAACGTCGGATTGGCTACTAATTCCTTCGCCTCAACGCCCTGAGCACCACGGAAAATGATCCCACCTAAACAAACAACGACCAATACTCTTAAGACAAATCGCTTCCACATTTCCAACTCCTTGGTTTATCCCAACGCAGGTAAGAAAAATAACCTGCGTTTTAACTATAAGCTCGGTGAAAATAATCTATTTAGCCCCTCATTGTATGCAGGGCTTTTATGCTCTATTTGTTTTCCATCTGTTCGATTGTCGTACGTGCTACCCGCTGTACGTAGTTATCCGAATCCTTCAGGGCAATCTTGATCTGAGGCAGGACAGGCCGGGCTTTTTCACCAATCTTATTTAGAGCAATAATCGCATACAGCCGGGCTTTATCTGTCTTATCTTTCAGTGCCTCAGCTAATACAGGCAGCGCCTCTTTCTCCTGGCCCCAGTCGCACATCGCGTGCGCCGCTGCGATACGGACAATTGCTGCGGAATCTTTAAGCGATTTCCCAAACGCCGTCTTTGCACGCTTGATATCGGAAGAGCTTTTACAATTATTGTGCAAACCAATCACAGCCCAGTAACGAACAGGGGCGTACTTATCATCCAAAGCCCTGAGATATTTTGGTATTGCTTTTCTGCCCTGGCCGTCCAGCTCTTTAATCCTGCTGAGGCTTTCGAGTAAGTCGGTTTGATTGAGCTTATTCCGCCAGTGCCTGGCGTCCTTTGTAGGTGTCTGGGGTCTTTGTGAGACTAAGACTTTGTCGTCGAATTTGAACCGGGCCTCGCCGCTGTCCTTAAAGCCGATGCGACAGGCTTTGGCGTGCAGTGTTTTGCCAGGGGTAAGCCATAGGGATTTTTTGTACAGTTTCCAATCGGTCCGGCCCACTCCGTTGCCGCTGATTCTGTAAACTATCGAAGCTCCGGCTGTCGGACAGGCGATTGTAATCCGACGTGCATCCTGACCCGGCTGCCACTTCGGTGACCAGAAAACAGGTTCCGAGGTTTCCTGGTACTTACCGCCGGGCCGCTTCATTTCGTCAAATTCAGGCTCAGGAATCAACCCGATATCACCGGTTTCTTTCACCCATTTTTTATGGGCTTTGCGCATTCGCCCAAGCACCTTTTTATACTTGGGATTGTCCGCCAGATTATTAACCTCATGAGGATCGCTAAGTGTGTCATATAATTCTTCAACAGGTTTGGTTTCCTCGAAATACTGCTTTTGAGGTCCCTTTAGTTTTCCTTCTGCGTTGAGGCGGCGCATCTCCTGCATTGCCGGCATCTGGTTCATATAGTCGATATCCTGGCCCCGGGTTAAGTGCCACATATAGTTGCGAATATATTTGTAACGCTTGTCTCGCACCGCGCGGATAAGGTCATATGCTTCATCCATCCTGTCACGTGCAGCGTAAATATACTCTCTCGGCCCGGCCTTTTGAGAACCCAGGAAAGCCCTGCCCTGTATGTGCTGTGGTATTTTTATATCAGTCAGCGACAACATAGTAGGTGCAAAATCAATAAAAGCCACCAATTCGTCATTAACTGAACCGGGTTTGAGCACTTCGGGATTTCCCGGCATCACAAGATTTCTTAATTTCTTTGGTACGCGAATTACCAGGGGAATTCTCAGACCCGAATCATAAATCCATCGCTTGCATCGAGGCAGGCCTCGCCCGTGGTCGCCCCAGAACCATACTATCGTATTATCGGCAAGGCCCTCGTCTTCGAGCTGCTTGAGAATGTCACCAACCTGCTTATCCATAAGCGTAATAACATCGTAATACTGGGCCCAGTCTTTGCGAACAATCGGCGTATCAGGATAGTAAGGGGGCAGGACAGCTTTAGCCGGGTCGTGTTTCTCGTTTGGCCCGAGAGCCGCCAAACGCTTTAGCATAGCTTTGCTTCGGTTTCGTATTTGACTTTCGTGCGAAGTTGTGAAATTGAAAACAGCGAAGAACGGCTGGCCTTCGGCACGGCCTCGCCAATGTGCCTTACGACTGCTTTGGTCCCAAGCACTTAGTGGAGGATTAAATTGATAATCCGTTTTTGAGTTATTAGTACAATAATATCCCGCAGCCCTGAGGTATTCACTGAAACATTTAACATAGGCCGGCGGTACGCCCTCGCAGCGCATATGATGTGTCCCAATAGTGGTTGTGTACATTCCGGTGATGATACCCGAGCGAGTCGGAGCACAAACCCCGGAGTGCGAATATACATTGTCATAGCGCACACCCTGAGAGGCAAGTTTGTCGATGTTTGGCGAAACGGCGTAACTATCACCATAACAGCCGAGGTCCGGGCTGATATCCTCGCAACTTACCCAGAGGATGTTCGGCTGTGTTTTCGAGCTTTCCTCCGCATTAACGGGAATTTGGGGTAAGAACATTGCGGCAACCGAACCTGAGCTAATCTGCAGGAACCTGCGTCTGTTTACATTGTTTAGGGAGCTTGTCATAAACGTTACCTCCACACATCAGGGATTAGATTGTTTTTTTTACTATTTTTTGCAAAAATACTTATATGAGGCAAGATTACCCGCCTGTATATGTTTTTTCTACAGCTTTTTTATTATAACCCGTTGAAGTCAATAAGCAATTCAAATTCCAACGGGTAAGAACTTTAAGATTGCTTATTGAATACCGATTATTTACTATTTCGTTTTGACGGATTCGGAAATTCCGAGTATGTTATTGTATGAAAGTTCGTACCGTATGTTTGGTTCATTGTTTAAGGCGGTGCAGTTACCAATTCAATACTATAGAGAAAAAGAAAATGGCAGAACCTGAGAGCGATGATGAGATTTTGCAGCTTGCGATTGACAAAGAAGTGGAAGCATATAACTTTTACCTTGCGCTGGCTAACCGTGTGGCAGATCAGCGTATAAGCGTGGCCTTTGAAGAATTAGCCAAAGAAGAGTTAGAGCATAAGGCCAAGCTGGAACTGGAAGTTATGAAGACGGGCAAAACGATTGCAGTTGAGCAAAATCCAACCCGACCAGAGAGAAGCTATATTGTATCAAATGATCCGTCACTTTTGGATATGGATTATAAGGATATGCTTATGCTGGGAATGGAAAAGGAAGAAGCAGCATTCAGGACTTATGTAAATTTAGCGGCAAGCGTGAGTGACGAGAAATCGCGAGAGGTACTTTTGGCATTAGCCGAGGAAGAAGTCAAGCACAAACTTCGGTTTCAAATCGAATATGATATACTTCTTAAGAATCGCTGAGCTACAGGTAGTTTTGTCGCTATGTTTTTCCCGTGGATATAAATTTCGCACCTGATTTTAACCGAAGTCGTTACTTATAAGTCTTTGGCAGTTGCTTTAGAACAAAATTTACTCCAGCACGAAGGGAACGGTTTTACTGAGTAACTGATTATGTTCTTGAAGTATTTGAAAGACTGCCGGGAATTCATAGCTGGTGATGATTCAATTCTTCGTGAGCTTTTGCATCCAGAAAAAACAGGGCTGCAAATTCGTTACAGTCTGGCTCATGCAGAGGTGCGTATCGGCCAAATGACCAAACCACATAAACTACATGCAGCGGAGGTTTATTACATAACAGCGGGAGAAGGTCTGATGCACATAGACGACGAATCATTTGAAGTTGGTGCTGAGTGTGCTGTTTATATTCCGCCGGATTCGATGCAATATATCGAAAATGCAGGAAATTCAGACTTGAAATTCCTGTGCATAGTAGATCCTGCATGGCAAAAAGAGGACGAGGAGGTTTTTGGTAATTGACACTTCAAGATTCTCACTGAGTACCAGAGGAGCAGAGGCTCAAAGCTCGCAAATTAGCGTCAGCAATTGAAGTAGCTATTGACTAATTTGAAAATTGTGACTATTGTATGATGTTAGCTTAGGTAAAATCATAACTGTAAGCAGTTTTATGAAAGGAGAATTTGGAAATGAACAGACGAGAGTTTCTAACAGCGGGGAGTATTGCCGGAATAACAGGTATGAGTCTTTCGGCAGCAACCGCAATGGGTGGTGAGAGCAAACAAGAATATTTAGAGTTCAGACAATATCGTCTGCACGTTGGACCGAAGAAAAATCTTCTCGGTAATTTTCTGCGTAAGGTGGGAATACCTGCGATGAACCGTATAGGAATCAGATCAGTCGGCGTCTTCAATGCGATGTATGGACCTAACAATCCGACGCTTTACGTTCTGCTTGTACACAAATCTTTGGACACTGTGATGAACTCGGCCTCAATGCTGATGGAGGACAAAGAGTATCGACAGGCAGGTGCTGATTTTGTCAATGCACCGTTATCTGAGCCGACATTTGTACGAATGGAAAGCTCGCTGATGTTAGCTTTTAAGGACATGCCAAAACTTGAAGTGCCGGAAAATAAAACACGTATTTTCGAGCTTCGGACCTACGAAAGTCACAGCATCAAGGCCTCCAAGAAGAAAATCGAGATGTTTAACGAAGGCGGCGAGATAGCGATTTTCAGAAAGACAGGTTTACAGCCGGTATTTTTCGGCGAGACATTAATCGGTCCGCTAATGCCGAATCTGACCTATATGCTGGCCTTTGAGAACATGGCCGACCGTGACAAGAAATGGAAGGTATTCGGCGGCCACCCGGACTGGAAGAAACTCAGATCGGATCCTGCCTATAAGGATACTGTTTCCAACATAACCGACATAATCCTGCGGCCGGCTTCATATTCGCAGATATGACAGCCACTGCTGAGTATGCAACGAACCAGTTACCCAAGCTCCATCACTGTAGCGATGGAGCTTGGGCGGCTAATGAATTAACGTGTATCTGGTTTTTTCCCGAGTATTCTGAGAGTTTCTCCAATAACGGGTAAGGTTTCGGTCTTAACATCCGGATCGTAAATATCGCCGGTTACCTTCATTTTGATAACGGCCCGCCCAAGACCTTCGGTAAGAGACTGCCAAACAGAAGGGTCGTCTGTGGCAAGTCGCCGGCCCCGGGCAGTAAGAACCAAATCCACATTTCTTGTTTTCAAATCCATCAGGCCTGAGCCATAAAATGCAACGGCCTGGCCTGAGAGGTCGAGCTTCTTAACAAGCAGGTCATTGCGCCTGATATAAGAATCAACGAACATCTGGTCAAAAGCAAAATCCTTCGACTCGGTCAGTTTCAATACCTGCAGAAGCTTACCCAGGGGCGAAAGCTTTCCGAACTGCATATCTCTCATTGAGAGTTTGCACACACCGACACGTGAGGAACTATCACCAACAAAAGCATTAACACTTAATGAACCGTCCATTCTCCCGCTTGTATATCGGTTCCCTGCAATCTCTTTGTCCTTAGTATCCGAGAGAAACTGCTGTAAATCAATATTGTCAAAAACCACCTGCAGCAGATACTCTGAAGCTTTTCCATCCGGTTGTTTTAACTCAAACTTTCCTATTGATTTTCCGCCGTAATAATCTGCGATTAAATCTTCGGTTGACCAGCGCCGCAAGTCAGGGTCATAAAGAATATCCGCCTTTAGATTAGTGAAAGATTTGCCCTGAATCCTGAGGGTACCGCCATAACAAGCTGCCTGGCAATTGTTTAGGCCCTCACCAGTATTATATAAACCTTTTATTTTTAGGACTGCATCCAATTCGGTTTCGGCATCAGACAATTTGAAACTGCAGTTGTTGAATACAATGTCACCCATGAAATCAACGGACTTTTGCCCATCATCCGTTGGCAAGACCCGGACATTTTTGAAATCCAAATCAAATCGGCCCGTGGGCAAGAGTTCTTCGTATAATGGGCCAATGTGTTGTGGCAAGAATATGATCAGGCATTCGTCGAGAAACATGTCTTTAGCCGAGACATCTAAAAGGGCACTGCTGAAAGAATTATCAGCCAAAGTTATTCGGCCATTTAGTTTGATAGTTGAGTTATCTTCTGTCGCCGAAATATTATCATCTAAAGTTGCGGCAATATCTTTAAGAGTTATGCTGTCTTTTGTTATCGACAAGGAGCCGGTAATGTCTTTGAGGGGATATGGGAGCTGTGGAAAATCGGCGCTGTCACCCAGGCAATCCATAGTTATCCTGTAATCGGGCGGGATTACAGGATCCTCTTTGTTCAGATCGACAACGAGGTTAAGTTTGCCTTGAGGCTTCAATTCGGTAACAATCTCTTTCAGCGATTCAGGAACGAAACCAAACAAATCATCGTTTAACATTATCTGCTCGAAATTCAGTGACAACTGATAGCGTGATTGCCGGCTTTCCCGGCTCGGCCATATTCTGCCGGCCAAAGAAATAAAACCATCGCCATACCTGCCGGAGAAATCCCTGACAGTTATCAAGTCTGGTGTAAAAACGGCATTGGCCGATATATCAGATACAGGCGATGAAAATCGGTTGGATATCAAAGAAGCTTTTTTGAAAGACAAGTCGGCTGTAAAAGCTGCCGGCTCGGAACTCCGACCTGAAACCTTTATCAAACCGTCAGCCAGACCCTTGGGGTGGATTTGGTTGTACAAATTCCTTTGTCCGTCCGGCAACGACGCCTCGAGCGCCGAATCGAGAGGGACGTTGTTTACTTTAACCGATACATCATATACTGAGTTACTGTCGGCATTGGTTACTACTTCGCCATTTATGGTTATTTTGCACTCGTTCACTTGTGAAACCACATCCGAAATATTTACATTGCCGTGTTCGAAAAAGAGCCGGCCTGTAAGATTTTTTAACGGATAAGGAAAATGTCGGTACACAGCTTCGGCACCACGTAGTTCGACAGTCAACTTTCTTTCCTCGTCTATTTGTGAATGCCGGTTGAGCCGGTAATCTATTGCTGCAAATCCATTCGGAGAAAAAGCAGACCAGGATTCTTTCTGTTTTGTGTTCAGTACACTATACAAGTCATTATCTAAGGCGATATTGTCGCTCGTAATTCCGACTTGGTATTTCCAATCCGGCCCGAAATCCCGGCTCCAACCATCAAAGACAAGTTCAACGTTGCCGTGTTTGCCCTTCAGCTTGTTCAGATCCACTCTATTGTTGGTAAAATCTATCCGGCCGACCAGATTCTTTACAGTATATGGAAACTTATAATAGCAAAAAGCAACATCCTTACAATATACTTCACCGGACAACGTGCTTTCGCTAAGTCGGTTCAAATTGCCTGATGCGTCAAGATCAATATCTACTTGTCCATAAGGTTGATACTGGTTGAAAAATTTTTGCAAAGCGGCAAAAGGGCCGGACTTCTCTAAAAATGCCGGCCCGACCAACGCCAATTTATTAAGTGCCGGACTACGCTTAGAATGCAAGTCATCTATCCTGAGCTTCAGCGAGAAGTCATTATCCCTGTCATACTTCAGTTCAGCAGCCAGGCTTTTTTCTATTATCCAGGCCATTTCAAGCTCAGGAACATCCACAGATGAAATTCCTCCTGCAATCGTAATAGAGCCCGGCTTCCAAAATCCTTCCAGCCGGCTTTGACCATAACCGTGAAACAATGTGGCCGTCGTCATTTCAAAGCTATGGCCTTTTTCAGTTTCCTCATCGAGCCTAATTATTGCATTAAGAGGTACTGAAAGAGCAACTTCTACCTTTCCGTTTGAAATCTTGCTGTATTGCAGTGTTCCCGCTTTGAGATGAATACGCGGCATTTTGCCGGAGGTTCCTTTCGGCGGCTTGATAGTAAGTGCCGACAAATTGCACCAGCCCGTATCGAGGTCGTATTGAGCGTTGAAGGCAAAATCATTGACATCAATAACTTTCAGCCGTGGCCGCAATAACAATAAGCTCCTTAGACTAAAGCGTGCATATACTGTTTGGGCTTTAAGTATTGTATCATCATCACTTCGCTTCTCGTAAGGGCTGATGACAAGCTCTTTAATGAGGATCGAACCATCCGTGTGAAAATTAACAGATTCGGTTTTTATCTTCGTGTTGGTCAGCTCGGCAATCTGCGATAGGGCAATATGGCACAAAGCCCGGCCTGCAAGGATAAAAAAAAGCCATAGAAGAACAGCCAGAATCAAGACTTCAGCAAGCCATCGT
Source organism: Phycisphaerae bacterium (assembly GCA_030667885.1). Lineage (GTDB taxonomy): Bacteria > Planctomycetota > Phycisphaerae > Sedimentisphaerales > Anaerobacaceae > NIOZ-UU13. The sequence continues at coordinate 3,405 of DAOUVA010000020.1, read as the reverse complement.
ATTACACCTTTGGATTCCAGGTTTTTAATTTTGATCCGGGCCATAGAGGACACACAATTCAGGATACGTAGTTGTTAGTCCATTGTTCGTTACCTAATAAACTTCCAACTACCAACTTTATTCGACAATCAATCTCCACTTCCTTTAATAGCTTTATCCGCGATATCCCGACGGCAATAAGCACCGTCGAATTTTATTTTTTCCACCCCTCGATATGCCCTTTCCTTTGCATCCTTGATTGTATCGCCCAGGGCCGTTACGCCCAGAACTCTGCCGCCGTTTGTAACAATATCTCCGTCTATATCTTTGGTGCCTGCGTGGAATACGATAACATCTTCAATCTGCTGTGCATCTTCGAGACCGACTATTTTTTTGCCCTTTTCGTAATCACCGGGATAACCACCAGAAGCCATCACTACACAAACAGCCGGTCGCCGGTCCCATTCGAGGGTAATCCGGTCTAATGTGCCGTCACAGACAGCCAGAAGAACTTCCAGCAAATCGCTTTTGAGTCTTGCAAGAATTGGCTGCGTTTCAGGATCGCCAAATCGCACGTTAAATTCCAGAACTCTGGGTCCTCCGCCGGTAATCATAACACCTGCGTATAATACACCTTTATACGGTGTGCCGTTTCGATTCATGCCATCAACCACCGGGACAAGAATTTCATGCGTTATATGACTTATCAACTCGTCAGTAACTACAGGCGCAGGACTGTAAGCCCCCATACCTCCTGTATTAGGGCCGGTATCGCCGTCCCCGATGGCCTTGTGGTCCTGTGAGGATTCCATAACATAGATATTCCGCCCATCCACAAATGCAAGTATCGATGCTTCTTCGCCGAGCAGTTTGTCTTCGACGATGATTTTGTTACCTGCAGTTCCGAATATTTCGTCACACATTATTTTTTCGGCAGCCAAGATTCCATCTGCAGGGTCATCACAGACAAAAACCCCTTTGCCCTTGGCAAGGCCAGCAGCCTTTACCACAACCGATTCGTCCCTACTCGCAATATATGCCTTGGCATCGCTAAATCTATCGAAGCATCTGCCTTCAGCCGTAGAAATGGAACTGGATCGCATCAGTTGCTTTGCAAACGCTTTATCCGCTTCGAGCTGTGCGGCACCTCCGCTTGGGCCGAACGCCTTTATGCCGGCAGCTTCAAGCTTATCAACAAGACCTGCGGCAAGAGGGTCCTCCGGGCCAACCACGACAAGACCAATATCATTCTGATTTGAAAAGTCCAAAAGCTCATCGGCATTATCAGCACTGATAGGAATGTTTTCCCCACATTGAGCTGTACCCGGGTTTCCCGGTGCTATGTAAAGCCTGGTTAAGTTTTTCGATTGAGCTAATTTCCAGGCAATCGCATGCTCACGTCCACCGTTACCAATTAACAGTACATTCATCTGTTACCTCAAATTAACTGATTTTCATTTTTTCTTTCCGGTAAAAATTTTACGCAGGCAATATTCTAACAGAGGCAACGGTTTTGCTCAAGCTGATATCTTACGGCTTTATGTTCGGGCAAATGGGGATATTATTGCTCAATACCCCACAGTCGAATGTTATCAAATTGGCCGGTGTCGTCAAATGAGCCAACACCGATACCGCCCCAGTCAAAACTATCGTTCACGGCGGTCATTATCGGCTCCGGCCTGTCATCGAAAAAGACCTCAATTGTGCCTTTTTCAGCGTCGCGCACCAATCGCACAGTATGCCAGTCATCATCCCACTTTGTTCCCTCGGTTCGTGTTTCCGCAATAGATACTCGCGGTTCGGCATCAACAATAAATATAGAGTTCGCATGAGGGTCGGATTGATTGGCAATGTGCACATAATAAAAATGAGTCGGGTCCTGGTGTCCGAAAATCAGGCACATATCCCGATGGCCGTAATCCTTTGTGGTAGAATGCATCTTTAACTCCAGCATAAAACTGCCTACAACCACATTCCGAATAAGGTTTATATTAAAAGGCGAGCGGACTTGCGGTACATATTCACTCTGTTTGTGCAGGGCCAGCACCTTACCGCCATTTCCGGATTCGATTCTCCATGCGGTCGGGTCGGTAGCCTTCCATTCACCAATTCCGTCATCCTCAAAATCAGCTTCAAACAACAATGGCACTTTCTTTCCGCCGACCACTTCGCTTAATCCGTTACATCCGGTCGTCGCAGTGAGCAACACTATTAATACAATAGCTGCTTTCAAAAATATTCCTGTTCTCATCTTTGAGTCTCCTTTTTAATAAATATGTATTTTATTTCCTTTGAGTTTCATCCCAGCCTGTTGAAATGTCACCATTGAGCCTCACTGTAAGGGCCTATGGGACCTTTCGACAGAAGCTTTGGCCGGGACTTGAGAATAGCGTCGGCTATTGCAATATCACTTTGCCGGGTAATTTTAATATTAGAAGAATCTGTTTCCACTATCGTCACCTCTTGGCCTAATGCTTCGACTAATTGCGCGTCATCGCTGATTTTGCTTTGGTCCAGATTCTTCAGATTTTCATATGCCTTTTTGAGCAGTTCAACCGAAACGACCTGTGGGGTTTGAGCTTCGTAGAGATTCTCCCTGTCAACGGTCCTGGTTATCGTGTTATCCTGAGCCTCTTTTATAGTTGCTGTTACCGGGCAGGCCGGTATGGCAGCGCCTTTTTCTGCGGCAGCGGCAATAACTTTGTCAATCAATTCCGAGGTAACACAACATCGACAGGCATCGTGGACAGCAATAAAATCAATATCATCTTTGACAAGCTCAATGCCCTTATTGACAGTATCAAAACGCTCATCACCACCCAGGAAGATTGTCGTATCGTAAAACTTCAGATTAGGCCCCCACTTGATATTTACGAGCTCTTCGTCTTCCGGCGAAATGCCTAATAGAACCTGTTTTACATCATCCCGGTTAGCGAAAATCTCGACGCTTCTCAGAAAAACCGCCCTGCCAGCCACATCGACAAATGCTTTCTTTCTGTTTCCACCGAATCTGCTACTCGCTCCGGCGGCACAAATAATTGCAGCAACACTTTGACTCATACGCAAAGCTCCCGTTTACGCTGTTTTTGTTTTCTCATCCTCAAATCCATGCTTAAAATTCGATGCCGCGTCTGGCAGGCAGGCCTTTATCAAAAGGATGTTTGATTTTTTTCATTTCCGTTACTAAATCCGCCATTTCTATCAATTCGCCGGTCGCACCGGTGCCAGTTAAAACAATCTCAACAGCAGGGTCTTTTCTGTCAATAATACTTTTAATATCTTCCAATCCGGCCAGACATTTTGAAAGGCAAAACACAATCTCGTCAAGTATAATGACATCGTAAGACCTTTTTTCCGCAGTTTGAGCAATTCTTTCAAGGGCTTCGCTGATTGCTGTCCGCATTTCATCAACGGCTTGCTCGTTTT
>DAOUVA010000036.1 GCA_030667885.1 Phycisphaerae bacterium | reverse complement strand
CGATAAGCCATAACTCACAGTCTCAGGTGATATATTGTATTGTCTTTCGGCTGTTGGTTTTTTTATTAACTACGCCGGTCTTGTAGAAGCAGTTCAGTCCGACCTGATAATTTTTCGCAGCGCTATTGTTTTAATCCAGATTTCCCTGTAGTGGATTACAAATGAAACTGAATAAGCGGCCAATAAAATTCTTAAAATTTACCTTGACAATATAAAGCATTTAGTATTAAATAGATAGATAGATGAAGTCGGTGACTCTATGCGGATTTTGGCTTCATGGCGTATTACGTATCCATAGTTCCTGGGCAAAGACCTGATGTGTGGTCAGGTAATGGGTAATAATTGGAGTAAGGTAATACGGCAAAAATGGAGGAAAGGTGTTAGGCGGTCAATTGCCTGGTTCTATGAACCGAGCAAAGTGGTTGCTTTTAAACCGTATATTGTTTTACTGCTTAGTGTCTGTCGATTCTAATCTTGCCTTATGGTCAGTCTTACTTATTTACAATCCGGCGGGCCATTCCGCAAGGCCCTTCGAATTGGAGGTTTGAAATAAATGGCTTTGTTAGAGAAGGAGATGTAACAGAAATGAAGGTCTGTAATAATTTCACAAGCCTACGGCTTTTTCTTTTACTGTTGTTGTCATTATTAATGTCTTCCCGCGGGCAAGCTGTTGAAAATCTCCTTATCAACCCGGGCTTCGAGGAGGGAACTTCGGGATGGAGCGATCGGGGCGGCACTTTCTTAACATCCACCGTGAGCCGCAGCGGCAGCTACAGCGGGTACGCCACTAACAGAAACTTTTACTGGGATGGAATTAAACAATCGGTATTAGGTAAAATGATTCCGGGCGAGACATACACCATTTCCGCATGGATGAAACTCGAAAATTCCTCCAGCGCGCCAATCATTGTGACCATCGAACAAAGAGATGACCGCGGCACGAGCTATACCCGCGTGAATGAAACAACCGGATATGACAGCCGATGGACCCAGCTTTCAGGCCGGTTCACCCTTGAAGCGGTTGGAATCCTGACTACTCTGGACGTTTACTTCGAAGGCCCTGCGGAGGGGGTAAATTATTACCTCGATGATGTAGAGGTATTGGGACGAACGCCTGAACCGCCCGAGCCTCCCAAACCTGACGCTACCGGCTCTGTGAATATGGGTACTGTATATCAGGAGCTTGAAGGTTTTGGCGCCTCCGGCACCTGGTATGATAATTGGTTGCTTGCCCACCCCTTGAAAAATGAAATCTACGATGTTCTTTTCGGACAGTTAGGTCTCGACATATACAGTTTACAAAACATTTACGATATTAGGGCTATCTATATATCCAACTCAGCTGAAATCGTTGCTGCGGCGGAATCTTCCTTAGGTCGTCCGTTAAAGATATTGCTTATTTCCGGGGCACCGCCCGCTTATCTTATAGGCAATGATGGTACAGCACCGGGAACTCTCGCTCGATATCCCGGCGGCGGTTATAAATACAGAGAGTTCGCCAAGTGGTGGGCAGACAGTCTGGAGGTGTATTCCAATCATGGCATAAACGCCGATTATGTGAGCGTTCAAAATGAGCCGGATTGGCAGGTCGAAATGGATTCCTGCAAATTCACACCTACCGAGACAGCAGAATGGGCGGGTTACAACCTGGCTTTCGAGGCGGTATATCAGGAGCTGGCTTCTCGAATGACCGATATGCCGAAGCTCCTCGCTCCTGATTCCTTCGGCTGCAGTGCTTCACGGGCATTTATCGACGCACTTATCGATCCCAGTCATGTTTATGGATATGCTCATCACCTTTATGCCGATGGCGACTATGACAATCCCGACTCATTCATCCCGGCCATGCAGAGTTTTGCTGCTAACTACGGTGACAAGCCTTTGTTCCAGACAGAGTATTCACGGGGGAGCAATGAAAAGCCATTTAGTGTGGCATTGAACCTGGCACGCCACATCCACAACAGCCTCGTCCACGAGGGCGTATGCTCATATTTCTATTTCAATCTGTTCTGGGGAGATGAGTTCGGTCTGGTAACCCTCGATTTCCCCTGGCAGGCCAATCCCAGCTATACAATTAACCACACATATTATGCCTTTAAGCAGTACACCGCATTTACAGACCCCGGCTGGTATCGCGTCAAAGCCTCGACCGATTCGACCGGACTGCGAATCTCTGCCTTTAAGAACGAAGATGGTTCAAAGCTGACCGTTGTAATCATCAATGTCTCGGATATTGATACCGATCTAACGCTTTCATTGGGTGGTTTTTCTCCGGACAGCTCCGGGGTTTACCGAACCAGTGAAACAGAGCATACGAAATATTCAGGCACTTTCGACCAGTCACGACCACTGGCGCTTCCGCCACAGACAATCACTACCATCAGCCTGACAGGCAGCTTCTCACCTGTTTTATCATCAATAGAAGATTTTGAAACAGGCGATTTCAGTGCGTTTGACTGGAGACGTTATGACAATGAAAACTGGATTGTTACTTCAGAAGAGAAAAATTCCGGTCAATATAGTTCGCGCGCCGGTTCAATCGGAGACGATGAAAGCTCTGCATTAAGTATAAGATTTGATTGTATTTCGGGAGATATAAGCTTCTATCATAAAGTGTCATCCGAGCGAGATTGTGACCATTTTGAGTTCTATATCGATGGAGCAAGACAGGACAAGTGGTCTGGAGAAAAAGACTGGGTCCAGGTCTCTTTTCCTGTAGAAGAAGGAACAAGAACTTTTAAATGGATTTATACAAAAGACAGTTCCGTATCAAGAGGCTCGGATACGGCGTGGATTGACGATATAGTGTTTCCTGTCAATTGAAACATATACCTACCTTTTGCAATGAGCTGTGAGACCATCTGTAAGCGAGATTCCCTTGCCTTTTGAGATGCGGGATGAGTTGTCAGTGAAAACAGAAATCTTTATTAGTCGAAATGAATCAAGATTAGGTTTAAATCAAATGTACATTTAAACAAGCAAGACCTATACCAAATGACTCGATATAGGCCAAGTTGGTTCAAATTTACGTTGTTAACGAAACTATGGGCCAGGCGAGACAGTATTATCCCTGTAACTCAGCCTCTTTAAAGGCTCAGCAGTCGCCTAAGGAATCACATGTGGCAACGACTTCTGGTCAAGGTCCAGCTCATCGGTAATCAGAATAGCATCGAGAAGTGTAGCATCATCACGACGCGCAATCTCCAGTGTGTGCTCTCCGGCCGACAACGTGAATTTTACTACCTCGTTGTCGTGACCGTTGCTGTGAACCTCATCCCAGTGCCAATCATCTCCTTTGTCTATCACATTAAACCTGACCCAGCCGCTGCTATGGGTCCCCGGGTCGTAGGCAGCATCCGGGACGCGCACCCAGAATGAGTCAGCACCTCCAATAACAATCACGCTAAGCAGGATTTTGTAGGTTCCCTCCGGAACAGTGAAATTATAGGATGCGACACCGTAAACGGGCGGGTTTTCAGTTTCGTCGCCGGAGCTTTCATCAGTACCGATGTACTGACCACCCGATGCAAGTTGACTATCATAAATCTTCATGGGCGATGTAATACTGTCTGCCGCTTCCGCTTCAAACCATATCTCCACAGGAGGCTCAGGTACCAATCGATAGAGTCTAATGTCGTCAAAGTACACCACACCTGAACCGCCGGCTGCTGGATTCGCCTCGTCGCCAAAACCAATGGCAATCGTCCTGACATTATTCAGGTCCACGCCAAGCGATGCAAGATCGATATTCCAATCATGCCAGGATGCCTGCTTTATGTCAACCGGGTCACCATCATATACCACCTTAGAACCATTGAGCTTCACATACATCTGTTCAACAGCATTATCAGGATCGCCATAGAAGCTTAGGGACAATGTTTTAACACCATTGCTTGTCCAATCCTGTGACGGGCCCAGCGTTCGCTCGACTTGTGAATACTTGAAGCTGTTGTTGTAAAACAGCGGCATCGACTGATTGCCGCCATGAACAATCGTTTGTTCGGCAAAAGGAGGATATTCATAACCAACGACAGATCCGTTTATTGCCGGGTTGTCGAGTCCATCTAACCACTCATAAAATATTCTGTTGCTCTGGGGTTCGTCTGTGTTGAGGTCATTGTAGAGCTCAAAATCATCCACAATAAGATAATCGGGGGTCGAAAAGTTCCAGAGTTTGCCTTCCAACATCCTGGGGGTGTGGGCTTCATTGACCTCATCGACCCGCCAGTAAAAAGTTTCGCTCAAATCAAGCGCCCCGGCATCATAGTTCGCTTCAGTTACTGAGCCAACATAAGCAGTACCATCCAATACGGATTCCATGTTGTTGCTGATGTGCACATCGTGTGCGGTAGCTTGCCTTCCAGCTCTCCAGCTTAGAACCACATTCGGGGCCACTGTCGTATCATCGGCCGGCTTTGGTTCTCTTGCCCGAACGGGTATGTAATAGAAGCTAATCTCACTCAGGCCATATTGGCCATACAGGGCGCCTCCCCAGTTGCTGTTTGGGGTGATTCTGACATACTTTGCCACCGCTCCGCCAAAATCAATGACAGTATTGTGTGCATAGCTATCGGCGCCGGTGGCCTGGGCAAATTCATGAGTAGCTCCCAATGGAGTATAGACAATACCATCAGTGGAATATTCAATGGCAGCATCCTTGATTCCGAAGCCGGCAAGTATAGACTCGCCGTTATAATTCCATACCCACATCTCATGCAGTTTATAGAGCTTGTCGAACTCGTATCGGATCCAGCAGGGCTGAGGTGCTCCGCTTGCGCTGAGCCACATGTCAGTTGTTTCCTTTGAATGCAGCATGTCACCGAGCCCTGAGCCGTTTGTGGTATTTTCAGGCCCTCTCCCCGTGTCACTGCTGTCCGCTGTGGCGGTTACAACTGAAGCCGGGATTGGATAACCAATAGGTTCTGCGGTAAATTGCCAGGTGTAGCCTTTGTGTATCGTAGTATCGCCGGGTTCAACCTCATCGATTCGCCAGTAGTAAGTTTTTCCAAAATCAAGGGTTGCTCCGACAGCATACTGGTTAGGATCCTGGCGACCCTTATAAACATTACCGGGATCAATTGTTGTACCGGCCTGGCTAACGTCGTCAAAATTGTCTCCGAAGTACACATCATGTTTCTCAGCAGACGTTCCCGGTACCCAGCTAAGAGTCACGCCCTGTACCACATCCAACTGCTGTCCATCGGCAGGACTCGGCTCAGCCGCCTCCTGCCCTTTTATTGCAGTAAATTCACGAATCTCCTGCTCAGATAAAACCCTGTCATATACCCTGACATCATCAATTAAACCTTCGAAAAACATTTTTGGTGCGCCATCGCTCCTCTTGTAATGTGCACCGATGGTTCCGTAATAAGCAGTAGCACCACCCATTAGGACTCCAGAAGAAGCTACCGAGACATTTGTTTTGCCGTCGATGTACAGTTTGTATTCTGTCCCGTCATACGCCCCGGCCACATGATGCCATGTACCATCGTCCACCAGCCAGGTTCCCATGGCCACGGCTACCGGACTCGTGTTCATAACTTGAAACGCTGCGTTGCCGTCTGAACCACCGCTTAGTCTCCAAGCGTACCCGAGACCAGCGATAATACCGGTTGAGTTCAGCGAGCTTGTCTTTATCCAGGCCGCGACCGTTATTTCCGTCGTGACTATACCCTGCCAGCTCCTTTCACAGTGCACATAGTCCCCATCGCCATCCAGGCTCAGAACGTGCGAACCTCTTTCTTCATCCCAGACTATTTGTGCGTCACCCTTCGGCTCGCCTGTGATAGCGGCGCTGGTACCAGTGTTGCTGAAGTCGTTAGTGCCGTCAAACTCATAGTGTGCTACGGGCTCCTGGCCGGCCGATGTGTAACCAGCCAGTGACAGCACTAAAACGAAGAAAGTTAGAGACAACAATTTCCTGCACATCATAGTCCTCCTTCAAAAACTAAATGTAGAATGTTAATTGAAACGTTAAAATATCCTCACTGCAAAGCACAAAGTTCCTGTTCCAACTCTGTGTCGTGCATAAGATGCAGCAACTACTCCTCTATGAAAAACTATAAAAATTACGCCTGCTGGCCGACCTGCGAAGCCACAGATGCACAACTATACAGATTCCACTAATGTTATCTATACCAAATTATCTATCTCTTTGTCAAGTAAAATCCGCTATTTATCGGATATCCCCCGGACATCCCTGTCGGCAGCTCGTTCGTATGCAGATATTCTTTCCGAATCCGCGCTTACACGTCGCAGGTTTCGACGGCCTGAATCAGGGACTTCATCGGGTCACGGGTAGGAGTATATTCGTGGGCCACGTACCCGTCATAGTCAGTTTCGGCAATCGCTCTCATAACGGCTGGATAGTAAATCTCCTGGTTCTCATCAAGCTCGTGACGGCCCGGTACGCCGGCGGTATGTATATGGCCGATGTATTTGATGTTCTTACGGATTGTGGCAATCAGATCGCCTTCCATAATCTGCATGTGGTAAATGTCGTAGAGCATTTTGAATCGGGGAGAATTTACGCGTCTGCACAGCTCGAAGCCCCAGGCGGATTTGTCGCACATGTAGCCAGCGTGGTTGACCTTGCTGTTGAGCAACTCCATGCAGATATTTACGCCGTAATCCTCGGCAATCTTGACGGCTTCTTTTAGGACGGTATAGCAGTTGTCCATGCCCTGCTCATCGCTGATTCCCTTGCGGTCGCCGGCCATAGCGATAACGTTGCGCCATTTGTATTCGGCGGCGGCTTTGATGTTTGTGCGAAAGTCATCGAGGAATTTAGCGTGCATAGATTTATCATTGAGGCCTTTTCTAATGCTTCCGGCCCCACCTACTATCGTTGCCACCAGGCCGTGTTTTTTCAGCGTCGGCCAATCATTTTTACCAACGAAATCTATACCGACCAGGCCCATTTTAGATGCCATAGCCGCCATCTGTTCAATGTCCATGCCGGTCCCTCGCAGACAGCCGCGGCAGATAGCCTGTTTGATGCGTCCCTTTTTGACCACGTGCCCGGTCTGGCCGCGTACGGAATTCGGCAAGACTGTCAGCGTCGAGTATGCCCCGACAAGCCCGGCAGCACTTATGAGCATGTTACGACGTGTAACCGATGTGCCGGATACCTGATCATTATCCTGATATTTGTCATGTATTTTCCTCATTTTGTCCCTTTCCATAAAATTTCCCATATCAAACGTTCGGCTATGCAATGAAATCTGCGAACTCCATGATAATAACAAAATTTCTGTAGAATTACAGCCTTTTTCAACACCTAAGCCGATTTAGCAACTCAAATTTGACATTAGAGATAATAGCGAAATACGGAGGAACGAAGCGAAATCAAAGGTAATCGGTTTTTTTTTGGAGTTTTTTGTTTTATCTGAGTTTTTTTTTGTAACCAAAACCCATATTTGTGCCTCTTTAATAATAGATGACATAAGAGATAATTAGACCTATTCCTGGGTCTTTATGACAGGAATGTTGATTAAATTGACGAAGGTGGTGTTGAAATCGAACGGCATAGTGTGCTATCATACAAGTTTTCGTGTGCAGGGATACTGTTTATGAAGTCATCTGGGAAATGTCGGTTTAAATATCAGGAGAACAGAGCATGACAACGAATGACAGAAGAATTGTATTGGTGGTATTGTCTTTTTCTAACGAGTGCGTTGCCGCCCGGGAATGCTACTACGATACGGTGGAACCATCACCCATGCAAATGATTTTGGCACCAAAAATAGCTCTCCAATGTATTTATTGTCAGGTTTGATGGAACACCGAACAAACGGGTTAGGGCGGAGCGTTTAAGGGATCGTTATTCTATTTGCAAGAGAAACGGCAAGATTAATGATGACACAACCGCCAAACCGGCCTTCACTGTCGTTACCTACAATACGTATCCCGAGGACCTTAAAATCAATCTCAATGTTACTAAGATCATATCCCAGGACCATTAAACCCGGAGCGTTTCCGCCGCGATAGTGTGTGACAGAGATTTTTTGCAATCGCTGGTCGCCGTCGGTGAGGTAAACGCTGGGCGGGATGCCCGATTTCAGTATAAAGAGACCGATTTCAGGGCCGGGCCGATCGAGAAGCGGTAATTGGAAGCGATATTCTATCCAGTGGTCCTGTTCGAGAATCAGCATTGCGTTTTGTGGCTTATCTCTGGGATCAGAAATGAACTGAATGCCTTGCTCGCCCGGCAAGTTTACAAAACACCGCCAATCATCCTGGTTCGGATTGTGGCTTGCGGCGATTTCTCTAAGGAAGAAGTTACCCATGAATATCATGTTATTGTCGAGAGTGGGCTGCCCCGGGCCATCCCAGGTTACAGCGACTGGCCCGGAACGGCCCGGTCGATTCCCGGAGGAGGTGATGACCGCGGTTGTGCCGGTCAGGGCCAGAATGATTCCAATGGCGATAAGGAACGCCTTGGACAGCAACGTAGCCAATAGGGCCCCACTTATCGCAAACTTGGTCGAGGCCGCAGTGACGGCGGGCATAGCTGAGGCAGACTTGGTCGATGTGGACGTCATCGCGGCAAAGACCGTGAGCGCACCGAGGAAATGGGAGTGTCTCAGGCCATTTCGGGCGAGTTGGCTCCTTAGGGCCGTCCTGGCCCGATAGAATAACATTTTGGTCCTCATTTGAGAACCGCCCAGAACATCGGCGATCTGGTCGTAAGACTGGTCCTCCAGACAGCGCAATGTCAGTACCGTGCGGTATTCAAGGTTCAAAGCGTCCATGGCAGCCAGGATAAGCTCTACCATTTCCTTGTGCCATAGGGTTGCAGCCGGTCCGCTTTGGGTCTTTCGTGACATCGTTTCCAGAATCTCAGAATTGACCATGGTGCGCTGCTGCATACGTCTGGCTCCCTGGTAGCGGAAATGATGCTGAACTTTTCCGAGTGCTGTTCTGTAAAGCCATGACCAAAAGCCGTTCTCATTAGTCAGATGGAGACGCGGCAATGCCCTGACCAATTCCAGGAGTGTTTCCTGGGTTAGATCATCGGATAGATCATGATCCAGAGTCATGCGATTAATAAAGGTATATACCTTCGGCTTGGCCTGCTGAGCGAGCAAAGAACGACTTTCCTTACATCCTCGCTGGGCCTTATGTAAGCAATCTAAGTTGATATGATCTACACTCGAACTCATACGGCTTTCACGCACTCTAAGAAATCCCTGCCGGCTTCGGCTTTCCTGTAGCTTTGTGCCGACGAGACGATTTTGATAGAATATTTTTTATAAATCCATTATAAATGGCGGATTAATACAATTCCATTCGCTTTTCAAAAAAAAAATAAAAAAAACAAACCCTCCGGCCATGGATCGGGATGTATATATTATAAATGAATAAGAAAAACACACTATTAGGAGATTTGTTATGAATAGAAGCATGTTTTTGATAGTTTTCTCACTCTTTCTAACAACGGCGGCGCTGGGCGTGAATACTCAAACAGTCCGTTGGGGGCATCAGCTTATGAGTGAGACAGACGATGTTCCGCGAGCTGCAGCAGTGGACAGCGAGGGCGGTATTTACTTCGCTTTCATAAAAGCAGTCAGGGAGACTCCCGGCTTTGACGGCAAGGTCATTTCCACGAGTCGGCATCTGCTTAAGTACAACCAAAAGGGGGAGCAGTTGTGGACTAGGCGACTCGATCCCGAAGTTGCGGAAGTCAGTGGTCTAAAGGCGGATGATCAAGGGAACATTTACGTCTTCGGCCCTGGCGACAGCACAGACGAGCGGAAGACAAAGGGTAAAGCAGATGCGTATATTGCCAAGTACGATCAGACCGGCACCCAACTATGGGCACGGTTAATCGGGACCCCCGAGTTTGACGTCTGCTCCGGTCTGGACGTTGACGCGGATGGAAATCTGTATATCTCGGGCTACACGAATGGAGATTTTGCCAAGCCTAATAAGGGCGGACAAGACATTTTCATAGCCGCCTATAACCAAGACGGATCGCAACTATGGGGGGACCAGATAGGCACGGCCGCGGACGAACGGGGCGGGTCGATCTGTCTCGGTGATGACAATGACGTCTACGTCTGCGGCGACACGTCGGGTAGCCTGGCTAGAGAGAACAATGGTCAGGGGGATTTCTTCGTGGCAAGATACGACAGGACAGGCAAACGTCTCTGGCTGCACCAGTTCGGTACGAATGCCTTCGACCGTGGCGCGGGTATAGTGATAGGTGAACTCGGCCATCTGTACGTGGGATTCAGAACCAATGGTAATGTTGGCTCCAGAAATCCGCAACGCACGGACCTGGATTCATGCCTCGTCAGGATATCGAAAGAAGGAAAACTGTTATGGGCCCGCCAATTCGGTCCGGCCGGTTGGGATGGTACCTGGGCCATGGCCAGGTTTACAGACGGATCGGGTGACGTACTGATAGCCGGCTGTCAGATACCGCTAAATAGTAAATGCCAGGCATACTGTCGCCGCTATTCATCGGAAGGCAAGCTGATATGGACACAGGAATTCCGTAAGAGCAGCTCCCAGGGAGGTACCTGCGCCCGAGCTGCTACGATAGACAGTGACAATAACGTCTATCTTTCAGGCTGGACGAGGGCAGACCTGTTTGGCATCAACAATGGTACCGGGAATATGTTTATCGTCAAATTCGACGGAGAGAAGGACGAATAGAACAGCCGGTAGCTTAGAATCAGGCTGCTGATGTCATCTGCGGCGCCGGCCTCTATCGAGGATGTTCACAAGAGCCTGTTTAGATCTTCCTGGACCTTCGGGCCGAAGTGACGATTTTGTTAGAATATCTTTTATAATTCCCATTATATCCCAGATTAAGACTTTTCTATTCGCTTTTCTAAAAAAATAAAAAAAAATAAACCCTCCGGCCATAAATCGGGATGTATATGTTATAAATGAATAAGAAAAACACAATAGAACCTTCAAAAAAGGATATGGCATGAAAAATATATGTAGTTCATTGCTGCTGTGTGGGATTGTTTTTTTCTGGGTACCCGCCGCCGCAAATGCCCAAGTCGCGGAGCCGCGCAGGCAGTTCGCGATTCCGACGCTGCTGCTCGCCCCCGTGGACTGGCGCTTCGAGGCGATGCCATTGCCTCCACGATTCGCTCCCAAAGTCAAGTGGACCGGATTCGAGGAGATTCGTTTCGCCCCGGGCGTCTTCGATAATTCCTCACCTAACTACTTCTCGTACGTCATTGCGCTGTCGGTGAATGGAACGTCGGCGATCGACGCCGCGGGCATCAAGGACTTTCTCGAGACGTATTTCCGAGGATTACTGCCGCTCGTGGGGCAAGGCAAAGGTCTGACCGTCAAAGCCTCGCAGATCTCGGCCGAGATCGCCCCCGCGCAAACCAAACCAAAGACCAACGCGCGATGCCAGGGGACGGTCACCATTATCGACACCTTCACCGATGGGCGGAAAACTACCCTGAACGTAGAGGCAGATGTCCTGCCCCAAAAGGCCCTCAAAAAGACGCACGTGCTCCTGCTTCTATCACCACAAGCTCGGGACTCGAAGATTTGGAAAACTCTTCGCGGCATCCGAGACAAGACCATCGCGTCCTCCGCGATGGCGACGGCAGTGGGCGTGAATACTCAAACGGTCCGTTGGGGGCATCAGCCTATAGCTGACACAGACGATGTCCCGCGAGCTGCGGTAGCCGGTAGCGACGGCGGCATTTACTTCGTTCTCAAAAGGGAATCCAAGGATGCTTCCGGGTCCACTACGTCTAAGAATTTATTTCTTCTCAAGTATAACCAAGAGGGCGAACAGTTATGGAGCAGGCAGTTCGATCCGGGACTTGAGGACCCCCTGGGTTTAACCCCGGATGATAACGGTAACATTTATGTCTTTGGACATGTAAGCAGCACAGACGAGCGGCAAACAAAAGGCAAATATGACGGATTCTATGCCATGTACGATAAGGCCGGCAACCAGTTATGGATACGACTGGTGGGAACAGTCGAACATGACGTCTGCACCGGTCTGGACTTTGACACCGAGGGAAACCTGTATATCTCGGGCTATACGTATGGAGATTTTGCCAAGCCTAATAAGGGCGCGGCCGATATGTTCATTGCCGCATACGACAAACATGGGACATTACTGTGGCGGGACCAGATAGGCACGGCCGCGAATGAAAGAGCCGGGAATATCCGGGTGGGTGATAACAACGACGTTTACATCTGCGGCGATACAACGGGCAGCCTGGCCAGGGAGAACAATGGTTTTGGAGATTTTGTGGTGGCAAGATATGACCGGACAGGCAAACGTCTCTGGCTACACCAGTACGGCACGAATGCCTTTGACAGTGCCATGTCTATGGAGATAGGTGAACTCGGCCATCTGTACCTGGGGTGCAGAACTAATGGCAATGTTGGCACTAGAAGTCCGCAACGCAGGGACCTGGATTCATGCCTCGTCAGTATATCGAAAAAAGGAAAGATGTTATGGGCCCGCCAATTCGGTCCGGCCGGTTGGGATGGGACCTGGGACATGGCCAGGTTTACAGACGGATCAGGTGACATACTTATAGCCGGCTGTCAGATTCCGATAAATAGTAAATGCCAGGCATACTGTCGTCGCTATTCATCGGAAGGCAAGCTGATATGGACACAGGAATTCCGTAAGAACAGCTCCCGGGGAGGTACCTGCGGCCGAGTTGCGGCTATTGATAGTGACAATAACGTCTATCTTTCAGGCTGGACGAAGGCAGACCAGTTTGGTATCAATAACGGCACTACCAACATGTTTGTCGTTAGATTTGACTCAAAGTAATAAATAATGAAATAACGACCGATTTTTTTATTATCGCGCTTATTTTTTACTTGATTTGGGAACCTTTATGTGTATATAATCGTATAAAGTGCGAGGAATTCTAAAACACTAATGGAGGCGCATGAATGAAACAAACGATTCCTGTTCTGCAAAGCGGTGTATATAAGAAACGTCGTATCAGAATACTTTTTAGATAATAACCACCCTCCTTAAAAGGGCTGGATGCGCAATTTTGTATACGCATCCAGTCGTTATTATAGTGTAATTAAGTTTGGACAGCGAATCAATAAGCGTGACCATCGGACTGTTATATAACCAAACACCTGGTTTGGATATTAATTCGGGCTAAGCATTAGTAAGTTAGCTCTTACTCAAATGCGTTTTAGTTTCAAGCCCCTGCGGGTTCACACATTCCCTTTTCCTCCTTACCGCGGGGGCTTTGTATATTTTCACGATTTACACCGAAAACAACGATTTTATAAAATTTTTGCAATATTTTGATGGGCTAAAACGTCTTTCTCCCCAGAGCAATAAACAACAGTGTATGTCTAAACACTTTTTTCAGAAGGATTTCGTGATAAAAAGGCAAAAAAGGAGGTACAAAAGGTATTCAAAGGCGTACCTGGGCGGGCTTACCTAAAGGTTCCAGTTCAAAAGCAACAATTGAGTAGATGGAAAGGAAACTAAATGAACAGACTATCAACTTTGGCAATCAGCATTATTTTTTTGGCAGTACCGGCATCGGTGGATGTATTCGGAGCCTCGGGCAGTGATTACTGGCCTACATGGCGCGGACGAGATCGTATGGGGATATCCGAGAAAGGTAATCCTCCATTGACGTGGAGTGAGACTGAGAACATCAAATGGAAAGTTAAACTGACAGGAGACGGCTCCAACTCATCACCCATTATCTGGGAGGACAAGATATTCTTCCAAACGGCAGTCAAGACCGATGTGAAAGGCAAAGCAGCACCATCCGCTATAAGCGGAAACTCAGGGCGCAGGAGAGGTCCGGGCGGTTCGCCACCAACCAACATCTATAAATTCAACCTTGTTTGCCTGGACCGGAATAGCGGCAAGCTGCTTTGGCAAAAAACAGTCCTTGAAGAGTTACCTCACCAGGGGCATCATAACGACCACGGCTTTGCCTCGTTCACACCGGCAACGGACGGGAAACTCTTATGGGCAAATTTCGGCTCACGAGGGCTGCATTGCTATGATGTGGACGGCAATCTGAAATGGAGTAAGGATTTGGGCAAAATGAACACGTTAATGGGCTTTGGCGAGGGCGGCTCATTGGCCGTAGCAGGTGATGCAGTGATTGTGGTGAGGGACCACGAAGGTGATTCTTTTATTATTGCTCTGAACAAAGAGACAGGCGAGACTATATGGAAGAAGGATCGTGATGAAGCTACCTCGTGGGCGACACCGTTTCCTGTCGAAGTGAACGGGAAAATTCAGGTTGTCGTTAGTGCTGCGAAACTGATTCGCAGTTATGATCTCAAAACGGGAGATATCGTCTGGCAGTGTGGAGGGCAGACTCGAAACGTGGTCCCCACACCGGTGACGGGCTTCGGTATGGTTTATTGTGCCAGCGGTTTTCGAGGCAGCTCACTTCAGGCAATCGAACTGGGTCGTACGGGTGACCTGAGCGATACCGATGCAGTTAAATGGCATGTCAAAGAAGCAACACCATACGTGCCGTCACCACTTCTTTACGGCGAGAAGCTTTATGTCTGCTCGGTCAATAGGGGAGTCATATCCTGTTATAATGCCAAGACTGGAAAAGCGTACTTCTTCGCGCAGCAACTTGAGGAGATAAGCGGAATCTACGCTTCACCATCGGCAGCGGCAGGTCGGGTCTATTTTGTCGGGCGAAGAGGAGTAACCTATGTACTTAAACCTTCTGAGAAATTCGAGGTTCTTGCCATAAATAAACTGGAGGACAGGTTCGATT
>DAOUVA010000190.1 GCA_030667885.1 Phycisphaerae bacterium | reverse complement strand
GTACCGGAGGTTTTAATATCGGTCAATTCTCTGGCGGAGACGGTACGGTAAATATGAGCGGCGGGACGATTACTATCGGCGAAGACCTTGAGATGGGTAATTACGACACCTCTCAGGGCTTCTTCAACATGAGCGCCGGTCAGATTGATGTCCCTAACGAGCAGATTTACGTCGGGTTCTACTCGCCGAATCCCTCCTTTTTCAATATGACCGGCGGCGAGGTCCATACCTACGAGTTTGTTATTGGTAACAATTGGGGTGATCTACCAGCAGGAGCCGGCCATGTAAAGCTTCACGGTGGGACTATCTACGCCGAATACTTTGCAATTGGCGGCGAAGGCAACAGCTCCGTTGACATCGTCGATGGTGAGTTCATTGCAGATGAGGATTTGACGGTGCCCAACGGCTATATGTTTAATCCGGGCGTCGACGACCACGAAGATGATGCAGACTCCTGGACAGGAACCGTTCCCATACTTATCAGCAAGGGCATCATTACCGCCTATGATGTTAACAGCGGTCAGATTATTACAGACGACGTTAACTATCCGGCCCTGGTCGGCCTGCGGGCCGTAGTAAAAGTTGATTATGATGTTACCAATCCCGGCAAAACTACGTTATCAGCAACGACGTGCGACCCAAACCTCGCATGGAACGAGAAACCTTCCAGCGGTTCAAGTCGGCAGCCACAATTAATGACCCTCAGTTGGTCGCCGGGTGACAATGCCGCTTCGCACGATGTCTACTTCGGAACCAGTTTCGACGATGTTGACAACGGCACCGGCGGCACACCCCAAGGCAACCAGGACATTAACAGCTACAGCCCCGGTGAACTTCTTGTATTGGACACAACTTACTATTGGAGAATCGATGAGGTCAACGACGTTACTACGTGGAAAGGTATTGTCTGGAACTTCAAGATCGCCTCGGGAAAAGCAATAGACCCCTACCCTGCTGATGGAGCCGTGGATGTCTCTCTTACACCGCTCCTTAGTTGGGCGCCGGGTATTGAGGCGGTTTCACACGAGCTATACTTCAACACTGACTTTAACGATGTCAATGAGCGGCTTATCGCTCCGGCACCGCTCGGACCCAACAGCTATGACCCCGGCCCTCTTGAATTCGAAACGACTTACTACTGGGCCGTCGATGAGGTCAACGGAGCCGCCGACGTCACCACCTGGTACGGCGATGTCTGGCAGTTTACAACTGCGACCCATCTGATTGTGGACAACTTTAATTCCTACGCCGATACTGATGCCCTCGAGGCTATATGGGACGATTGGAACGAAAACGACACCCGTGCTCAAATCTTCCTCGAAACGGACCCCGTTTATGATGGTAACTCGCTAAGGTTCTTGTACAACAATGCGCTTAAAATGCTCACGGGGAATAAGTACGGTTCCTGGGCGGACGCCGATACCGTTGATTTACCGGTCGGTTCGGACTGGACCCTTGGCGATGCTAAGGCTCTGTGGTTGGTCTTCTACGGCGACCCCGGTAATTCCACCACCGTCAACGACAAAATGTATATCGCCCTGGATGACGGTGACACAGTCGAGTCATCCTACTATCCTGATGTAAACGATATCAACGAGGATTCGTGGCACGAGTGGCACATCGACCTTGAAGAAGAGTTCAGCACAGTAGACCTGGCGAACGTCTCAAGGATTACAATCGGCTTTGGCCGCACTGCTTCCGCAGGTGGAACAGGAACCGTGTATTTCGACGAGATTGAACTCTGGCCTCCTTATTGTCGCTCGGAGTTTTTCCCGGCCGATATCGATGGCGACTGCACCGCTGACCTTGCGGACCTTGAGATAATGTCAGCAGACTGGCTCATCCAGGACTACAACTTTATAGCCGCGATTCCCGCTGAAGCTAACTTGATTGGCTGGTGGAAACTTGATGAAGGGACAGGTACATTTACTGAGGATTCGTCGGTCTATGAAAATGACGGCAACGCCATTGAAACTACCTGGGTAGAGGGCTATACCGGCGAGCCGGATGACTATGCCCTGAAATTCGACGGCGACGCGGTTGTTCTCTTCGACCATGTGGTTTGTGCCGAAAGAGAAGGAAACACACCCGGAACTTACCCCGAAGAACTGACGCCAGATACCTTCACGGTCTCGTGCTGGACAAAGCTTGACAGCTTCGCGTATTTCAGTTCCTTCGTCGGCAACGGCATTGATAGCGGCGACGACGAGTGCGGATTCTTCTTCTACAACTACGGCTGGAATGACGACAATGGAAGGGACTTCGGCCTGGCCATAAGAACCGAAGCTGGAATGAGCTATGTGGAAACCGAGAACATCTACGATACAGGCAAATGGTATCACCTTGCCACTACCTATGATGGAAATTACGCCAATGTCTATGTCGACGGTCTGCTGGCCGCAGGTCCCACCGACGTGGGCGGACCTATGAGGTGGATAAGTGCAGACAGCGGCAATTACCCCGAGAGTTTCATTATAGGAGCGTGGATAGACGTGGGTTACGATTTACATGTTCAAGGAACCATTGACGATGTCCGCTACTACAACTATGCCATGGGCCAGGGCGAGATTATTATGCTTGCCGACCCGGTCGAGCCGGGTACCGAAATGTATCAGCCGGTACCATCGCTGGCCAACTTAGCCGACCCCGAGCCACCGCTCTCAAGGAAGGTTAACTTCGTGGATTATGCTATTTTGGCAGATAGCTGGCTCATCGAGCAACTCTGGCCGTAAATTATTTGCCGGAAAATTTGAATAAGTTAAGGGCCTGTGCCGAAACACAGGACCTTATTTTCTTTACAGTCCGGCGCCGATACTGTCCCAAACTCTCATACCTAATCGAGACTTCTTTTTTGCTTGCGCGCCAAGGCAGCAGAAATATTTTTCTCAATCCCGGGCTGGTCGGGTTTGAGTTTTAATGACGCCTGCCAATATCTTACTGCCTCGTCAAACCTGCCCATCGCGTAAAGCACACTGCCAAGCTTGTTATGCGCAAGAACCTGGTTCGGATTGAGTCGCAGCACTTCCTTAAAGTGCTCAACGGCATCATCGTACCTGCCCTGTTCAGCCAGTAACATCGCCAGATTAAAGTGCAAACCGGGCTGCTCGGGGTTGAGCTTTAAGCTTTGCCGCATATAGACCTGGGCCTTTTGCTTATCACCTTCTTCAAAGCAGATTCTGCCCAGGTGGCGATAGAGCCCATAATAATCCCGGTGCTGCAAAAGCATCTCCTGGCACAGTTCTCTGGCCTCTGCAAGTTCTTTTTGTGCGATAAGATGATGTACCTTTTCAACCGACACGTGCAAATCAATCATGTCTTTTGGGTCTTTCTTGCTTTCGTCGAATCGAAATTCCTCAGCCACCTTACCGGAGACATAGCCGAGCGATTCGAGGCGTTTGCGGGCCTGCTCGTCCAACAGCGTCTTGCTGCTCGGGCCGGAAGTAGGAACTGATTCTTCCAATATCTGTCGTAAGCTGTCCTGCAAAATCCTGGCCTGTTGCGGCAATTGGCTTATCAGGTTTTCAGATTCCTGCCGGTCGTCGGCAAGGTCATACAATTCCGGCCGCGTGGTCTGGATATACTTCAACTTATCACTTACAACACCCAATAGAGTATTCGCGTTGTACTTTGTGGGAATGAGCGATTCCGTATAAACGTGCCTTTCACTACTTACAACAGATTTTCCAAACAAATAAGGCCGCAGGTCTATACCCTGAACCTGTGGCGGAGGCGCAATATCCAATAAACCGCAAACAGTCGGCACGATGTCAATCAGACCAACTAATTCTTCTACCTCTTTTGCTTTGTTTTGGCCGGGCAGCTTGAAAATCAAAGGGACCTTGATTGCGCTTTCATAAATAAAATACCCATGTGTCAATTCACCATGTTCTCCGAGCATTTCTCCATGGTCGCCGGTGATAATAATTAGCGTAGAATCAAACAGGCCAAGCTCCTTGAGTTTTTGGATGACCGGTGCAATACAATAGTCGGTATAGGCAATCTCGCCGGCATAGGGATTATCCGCAAACTCAGAAGCAAACGGTTCCGGCGGTTCGTAATCAAAATGCGGGTCGAAGTAATGCAAAAACAGGAAAAATCTCTCATCTTTATGCCGGCCGAGCCAGTCCAGCGCAAGACGCGTGGTTTGTCCGCCCTTGCGCTCTACCATAAGAACGTCCGCTGCTGCTCCATCAAAGCGGTCGTTAAAAGTATCAAAGCCCTGGCCTATGCCAAATTGGCTGCTGAGAACTGATGCACTAATTATCCCGCCGGTTACAAAGCCATGGTCTTTTAGTATCTCCGCGAGCGTAACTTCGGATTCATTGAGCCGATAGTCAAGATTATCGTGAACACCGTGATACGGAGGAATCGTGCCGGTCAGCATGGAGCAGTGGGCCGGCAATGTCATTGGGGCGGCAGTGACAACGTTTTTGAAAATAACGCCCTGCCCGGCGATTTGGTCTATGTTGGGTGTGGTTCGGCCAGCGTGACCATAGCAACTGAGATAATCGGCACGGCAGGTATCAATACTGATTAAGACAACATTATCTATGCCACCGCTAAAGCTCTCTGAACACACCAATAACCATAGCAGAGCTAAGACCAATACCGCCGACAGGACGAATACAAACCACAACCACCGCCCTACCTTTAATGGTGATTTGCTTCGTCTCTGGCGCATAGACAATAGTTCCCGGCTTCTTTGTCGTACTCGAACGACCGCCTCTTTATCGGCCTTTGCTTTCTCGAAATGCTTTTATATAGTTCTTACAGAAACGGTCTTTTCCCAATAGAGCTTCCGATGCTTTGACCGCGTCCAGCAGGCCACAGTCCATAGTATCTACAATGGCACAGTCCAGCCCGGCGGCCATCGCCATTGTAAGAAAATACCGGTTCAGCTTGGCCCGTTGAGGAAGACCAAAAGAAACATTGCTCAAACCGCAGGCCGTCTTGACCTCGGGAAACTGCTGCTTGACACAACGGATAATTTCTAAAGCTATCACGCCGAAATCATTTTGAACACTAATCGGCTGAATCAACGGGTCCAGAAATATCTTATCCGGAGCCACCCCTTCTCCACAAAGAGATTCTATCAATTTTTGCGCCACCGCGAAACGCTCCTCGACTGTTTTGCTGATGCCGCTGTCATCCAGTGCCAATGCCAACACAGAGGCGTCATACTGCAATACTAACGGCACAACTTTTCCAAACTTACGCTCTTCGGCGGTAATGGAATTTATGATTGGTTTGCCGTTAGTGTTGACTTTTAATCCCGCCTCCAAGGCCGAAGGATTCGCACTGTCAATTGCCAGCGGCAGTTCAACAGCCTCCTGGACCACCTGGACCAGCCACTCCATCAACTCTGCTTCCTCTTCGGGAAAAGCGCCGGTATTTACATCCAGGTAATCAGCTCCGGCTTCGGCCTGGTCCCTCGCCAGCTTCTGCAAGAACGCTGCGTCTTTATTAGCTACAGCTTCTCGGACGCTCTTGCGAGTCGAATTAATCTTTTCGCCTATGAGTATCATGCTGGGTATTACTTAAAACCAATCCCGTAATCCTTGAGCTCCTTAATCGCTTCGTCATAGAGTTTGAGCAGTTCGTCATCGGGTTTCATCGTCTCAAGGTCATAGCACTCGTTCAGATTCCTGCCCTTCGGCGGAGTCTTGATGCCGGAGAGATATTTCTCCATCAGTTTTTTGATAATTGAATTCGCTTCCTTGCGAGTGATGCCGATGTTGCCGTGTCCAAATGCACACGTAAACTCACTGTCGATAGGCAGCGCCTGGTTTGTTCCCACCGCCTTGTTCGGATGAACATCTTCGATTCCTATACCTGACGATTGAATAGCCAGAAGATAAGCCGCTGCCTCATAGAAATATTGCTTGGTCGCAGAACCCGCAGATGCGTATCCCAACGCGTAATAAGGCGCACCGATATTACGGGCAAAGGCCTGGCTGCTGGTGCTGATTACATATATCATCTCCGGTGTCGTCGAGCATACATGAAGCATCTGGATAGGATAAGTCAGGTGATAAGTCGCACGAACCACCAAAATGCCGTGGAACGCATAAGCCAGTGTAACTACCGCCGTCCCTTCCGGCCCGCCCGCATAGCCACCCATGATTGGCCCCGCTTCCTGACCGATGTTAGCACCCCAACTGCTCAAATACGCCACCTGGTTGAGTGAATCATAATTTATCTTCAGCTCTGCGTGTGGCGCCACTATCCAACCATCGGATTTGCGCGCTCCGAACTCGGGATTGCTCGATGCAATTGTCCCGATGCCCGACGAACATGAAGGATGCAGGTCTATAATCGCCATTCCCGGCCGACCGGCACGGCGAAGCCCTTCTCTGGCAATACGCATCATATTTATAGCAGCCAGCGTCTCCATCGGTGATGCCGATGAGGCATTTAAGCCCCCAACCGTGGTCAATGACGGGATACTTGTCGTTTTGGCCCTGGTTATAAGGCCGTAGGCTTCAACCATCTTCAGCGCCACTTCTTCAGTCGTATTCGTGCCCGACCCTACATGGCAATGAGGTAGTGTATTGTCATCGGGCATACGGCCCTTCCAGTGAACCCGGTCAGGCCCCTCTCCAAAATACACCTCTTTCGGACATTCATAAACGGCTTCTTCTATCTCTTCCTTCGTAAAATTGATTGTTCGTTCCGTATCGGTGCAGTAACTTCCTACTTTTGAGTATAGTTCCAAACCGGCCTGATAAACGCGGTCCGCAAGATCATCATCGTGCGGACATGGGTTGTTAGCGTCAAATTTTATTTTATACTTCTTAACTACTTCACGAACCGCAGGGATGAAAACCTTCATATCGTATTCTTTGGCCGACATCATAGGACCTGTCGTGGCCCGTTCCAGCACTTCAAGAAAACTTATCATGCGATTATGCTCCTTTCTTTTTCAGCATCAATTGTTTTGCTGTTTCAACACCATCTGACGCCAGATCTCCGTATCCGTCGGCACCAATCTTATCCGCCCACTCTTGTGTCACAACTCCGCCGCCAACAAGCACAATGTACTTGTCACGAAGACCCTTGGACTTGAGAAGGTCGATAACGTCTTTTTGATAAGGTATCGTTGTCGACATAATCGCAGAAGCGGCGATAATGTCCGCCTCTACCTCCTCTGCCTTGGCAAGAAACTTCGTCGCAGGCACATCGCAGCCCACATCGTGAACATCAAACCCCGCCGTAGTCAGAAGGTTAGCCAGAATGTTCTTGCCTATCTCGTGAATGTCTGTTTGCACCGTTCCCACTACGACCGTGCCTGTCTTTTTAATACTTGCCCCGACCTCGAGAAGTTTTGGTTTTAATATCTTCATCGCCTCTTCCCAGGCCTCAGCGGCCATAAGAAGTTCCGGCAGATAAACCTCACCTTCTCCGAATTTATTGCCTACATCCGTCATGCCGGGAGTCATGCCTTTCTCGACGATCTCAAGAGGGCCCACCTTCTCGATGGCCTGCTCTACCAAACGAACCAGTTCCTCGCTATCACCTTCGACGAGGGCTTCTGTCATTTTTTCAAAAAGCTCTTTATTTTCCATTTAATGGGCTCTCCTGCAATTAATACTACTAATTTAATTTTAAAAAACCCCACTCTGATATAAGGAGTCTAAAAAACACTCTGTTACAGCCTTTTAAATTTTCACAATTATACTTATTTCCCTTTATAAAGCAATTTTGCTTTTCAAAAGTATCTCTACATACACTTAGGTTTTCTAAGATTTATATGCCGTACGGTTCTGTTCTGTATGGACAGTCTTTTTGACCACAGTTCTTACAATTGCCGACTCCGATGCTGCTAAAATCGCCTGTTCGGCTCAAAAGGCATACAAAAGATAGGGAT
>DAOUVA010000434.1 GCA_030667885.1 Phycisphaerae bacterium | reverse complement strand
CTTATTATAGACATCGAGCATTTCGGGCCAGTCAATAAGACTCGCCGTGCCCGCCGCAAAATCAGGAAGCTCTTTACGCAGACGTGCGAGTTTCTCCAGAGGTTTATTTATCCGGCAGGTCACTTCCATATTATTAATGCCCGCCTTGATAAGGGCCTCGGCTGTCTTGACAATGTCGAGTTTGTTCTGGTTAAAGACGAGAATAAAGCCGTCTTTCAACAGTGTTGTAATTGTATCTTTAATATCCATCATTACTCCCTAAAGTCTTCTAAAATGAAAGCCGCCATCGACGTTAATTATCTGGCCTGTTGAAAAATCGAGCCTACCTTCTGCGATGGCTCCGACCGCCTTTGCGATATCTTCCGGCTGTCCCCATCGTTTAATCGGAGTCAGGCCTTCGGCTATCAGCTTGTCGTATTTATCCTTAACCACGCTGGTCATGTCCGTTTCGATGATACCGGGCCTGATTTCAAATACGCCAATGCCGTACTCGGCCAATCTGTCTGCGTACAGCATCGTCATCATTGAAATGCCCGCCTTGCTCACGCAATACTCCCCGCGTCCCGGCGAGCTGGTATATGCTGAGATTGAGCCTGTGCTTACAATCCGAAACGCCCGCTCGGAATGTGTCTTTTTCTGTTCGATCATCCAGTTGGCCACAAGCTGAGTTAAAAAGTAAGGCCCTTTGAGATTTATTCCCATCACTCTGTCAAAACTCTCCTCGGTTGCTTCGAGAAGGTCCATCCGTTTCGACGGGGCGACGCCTGCATTATTCACCAGCATATCACATCTGCCGAATTTGTTTTTGGCCAGAGCAACAAGACTGCTTCTGTCTTCGGTACTGCTGACGTCACCTCGTAAAATCTCGCACTCGGCGCCGGCTTCGGTGATTTCTTTTTGCGTCTGCACGGCGCGCGATTCGTCCGGCTTACCCTCAGCACTAAAATCAAAATGATTAACTACAAGATTATATCCTAATGATGCAAGTTCTTTTGCGATGCCTTTTCCGATGCCGCGACTTGCCCCGGTAACAATTGCTGCGGGTCGTTCTGCCATTTTCAAAATCCTTTCTTATTTTATGTTTTTAGAAATTCATCAATTTCTTCTGCCGCTTTCATCCCGTCGGCAACCGCCGCGACCACAGTCGATGCCCCTCTAACAAGGTCGCCGCCGGCAAAGACCCCCGCCCTGGACGTCGCCAGTGTACCTTCCTTCGTTCCGATAAGCCCGTTTGCCAGCTCCACGCCCGGGAGGATTTCACTGATTTTCTCCGGTGGGCTCTGGCCGATAGCCTCGACCACAACGTCCATATCAAGTTCATAAGCGCTCGACTCTATCGGTTCAGGTCGTCGCCTGCCGGAAGCGTCCGGCTCACCTAATCGAGTTGGGCAAACCTTGATTGAAGTCAGTTTGCCGTTGGCGGAAATATATTCGAGCGGCTGATTCAATATCAGAAAATGCACGCCTTCATCTATTGCTCTCTCGAGTTCGGCGATCCATGCAGGCATCTCTTTGAAGGAACGGCGGTATATTACGTAAACGTCTTTGGCTCCGAGCTGTTTTGCCGTAACCGCCACGTCCATTGCGGTATTGCCCCCGCCTATCGCCGCGACAGCTTTGCCTGCCAGGTTTAGCTTTTCACTCTCTTTTGCCGCTGAAAGGAACTCCATCGAACTGTAAACACCGTCAATTGCATTATCACCAATGCTTACCGATTTTACAAGACCCATACCGATAAAGAGTCCGTCAAATCCCTCGTCCATAATATTATCCAGGTTGAAGTTAGCGTTTAATTCTTTGCCAAGACGCATATTCATCCTGTCTTTCGGAACGTCGGTGAATATGGCCGAGATTTCGCTCTTCAATGAGTCGCCCTGCCTGTCCGGGGGAATTACGGTATCTACCATCCCGCCGAACTGGCTGCTTTTGTCGAATATTGTCACAGTATGTCCAGCTTCGAGCAGCTTTGCCGCACAGGCCAGTCCCGCCGGGCCTGCTCCTATTACGGCTATGTTCTTTCCCGTTGCTTTTTCGGGTATCCGCAGCTTCGACCAGCCGCTTTTATTGGCCTGGACAGCCAGATGCCTTTGTATGCCTGCAATTGCAACCGGTTTATCGCCGATAAAGGCCTGCAGGCAGCTTCCCTCGCACTGCTGCTCGACCGGACACAGCCAGGCACATACTTCGGGAAATATATTTTTTTCTCTAAGAACTTCGTATGCATCTTTTTCATTTCCGTCCAGGAACAGGCTGATGAATTTCGGGATATCGACGCCGGCCGGACAGCCCAACTGGCACGTCGGCTCCTGGCACTTGCGGCAAGATGACGCCAGCCGAAGAAGGTTGTCCTTGTCGCCCATCCTGCCTTGCTCGAATATCGGCCCGTAAACTTTATTGTCACGTATCACGCATCCTGTTGTCCCACCGTCACGCATTATCTGCGTGCACGCGCTGCAGCTTACGCAGACCTTCTCCGGGTACATCCGGCCTTTGGTAATGATATCTTTGGCGAAATCAGGATATGCGAACGCCATCCTACCGGCGCCGACCAGTGTGGTCAGGCCGGCGGTTTTGTTTGCCGCCCCTACGTTGGCGAACAATGTCCGCAGCCAGCTATATCCGGTACCCAAAATCGCGATATCGGGAAATTCCTTTTGAATTTCACCGGTGATATTTACGAGCCTGCCTACGCCTGTTAGCGGATGTTCCGGCTCTTCATAGCCGCCGACTATCGTCTCATTGAAAGGCCTGCCGATGTGCGGATTGTAATATGGATTCGCTATAGTGACGTTAACCAGATTGACGCCGTGCTGTTGTAAAAGACCAATCAGTTTCTTCGGCTCTGTCAAGTCCGGCTTTGTGTAATCTTTCTTGTCCACACCCCAGCCGTAAGGATAAGGTATAGCGTCGTAAACACCGAGGCGGGTTACGACCGCTCCTTTTTCTCCGAGCTCGTTGCGAATCTTGTCGATAACTTCAAGAACAAATCTCGTTCGGTTCTCGAACGACCCGCCGTACCTGCCCTTTCTTTTATGGCAGGCGAAAAGCTCATTTATCAGATACCCGTGACATGATTTTATATCGACCGCATCGAAGCCGACCTCGAATGCCAGCCTGGCCGCCTCGACGTAAGCGTCCTGGAGCTTGTCGAGATATTCATCGGTCACGAGAGGCCAGTCGTCTGGTATCCTGCTGCTTCTGTCCGGGTTGGGCTTTTGCTGCGGAATCAGAGGGTCGCGGTATGGGTCCCGCTGAGGGATAATCGGATACACTGCGCCTTCCGGCTTGCTGTACCTTCCCGAATGTGTCAACTGCAGCACCATTGCCGGCCTGTGCTTTGGCCCGTTGCCTTCGGCCGCGGCCTGCCGTATCTTTTCAACCATTGCGCGGAAGCTGTCTTTGTTTTTCTCATGAAGCCATAATTGTCTCGGATTGGCCCTGCCTTCGGGTACGACCGCAGTCGCCTCGACCCACAGCAGACCCGCTCCGCCTGCTGCGAATCTTTCATATCGTCGCAGCGTCAGCTTTCCGGGGCGGCCCTGCGAATCTCCGTCGCAGCCCTCCATCGGATGAACCGCCAGCGAATTCGGTATTAAAAGACCGCCGGCTTGTACGGGTTTTGCCAATATAGAAACGTCGTCAATGGCCTCGATTTGCACGTCCAGCCGCTTGCTTAGTTGTTTTAACTGCTCAGTGTTGCCTAATTGAAATTCCCACATCTTTTTATTCCTTTTGTTCTGCGTCTCCTGCCTTATTTTTCTCCGTGAGATACAAAGCTTATCTCACAGGGCATGATTCTACACTACCATTGTCCTGATTTCAAGCCTGTGGTGGATTGGCCTAAATTGGGTTTGTTTGGCTTTGAAATTGGCTTTAATTGGGTTTGTTTTGGGTTAAATTGGGTTTGAATTGGCTTTGTTTTTTGGCCCGTTGAGCGGGATATAATTTCGTATTTCCTTGTCATATCTAAGTTTATATTCATTTTGTCATTTCTTAAATTGGGTTTGTTTTGCATAAAAAGGGTGGATTTGTCGAACATTCTCTACAGTTGTAGAGGGAAAATGAGTGAAGAGTGAACTAAAGTGCCTAAAGTGAGCTAAAGTT
>DAOUVA010000166.1 GCA_030667885.1 Phycisphaerae bacterium | reverse complement strand
CTTTGTCGTGCAGTTGTTGTAATTTGAAACGGAGGTCCGATTTTGAATGAAGTTGTATCGTTCTTAGAAATTTTAAAATCGCTAAGAACTCCAGTATCCCTATAGCATGTAAAATTCCACACATTTTTTTCGGATTCAATTTGGCTCAACTCGAGAAAAAGTGCCTTATACCTACCAGTGGGAATTTTGACATTGTTCTTAATATTGGAAAAGTATTGTTGGGCCGCATCGGACCATAGTTTCAATTTCACATTTACATTACCAAAATCAAGTGTTCCCAAATCGGGCTGGACTTCGTTAAGTTCAAGAGAATCTCCACTTTCAGCAACATTAATACTGTAATAAGAATTTCCCACTTTGACCATTTTGCTAAACGGCATTAGCTCCGAGTGATGGAAATCATTAAAATCCAATCTCCCATTACGATTCAGGTCAATTGCAAAAGAGTCGCATCCGTGTCTGGATATTCTTTCGATGGGCGGCGAGAAGATTTTATCGTATTTCCCATCAAAATTGCCATCGATTACCGTCACCTCATAGATATTATTGTCCAGAAGAACCTTACCTTTACGATAGACCGCCGGACACAAGATAAGACGTCTCATGTAACTGTCACGAGTAAAAACATAAATCTGCTGAGCAAATTTTTCAGCAGCCTTTACAAACTTTACTGATATCGGCCCAAATCTGTAGTAATCCACAGGGCCAAATAAACGACTCTTGAGTATCTTAGAGGTGAATCCTTTTTCATCAGATAAAGAGCCGTCAGCATCTGTATCCATATAAAGTTTGGATTTTTTCCCACGATCTATTATCAGTGGAATTTCTCTGTCAGCTATTTTTGCACGAAAATAATTTACTCGATTGGATATTTTCTTTGGCAGGTCTTTGAATTGAGCCGGTTTTCCCGAGAGTCTGGACTGGATTTGGCAAACATAGCGTATTGTAGATTCCGATATATCAACATACTGAGATTTCAGCTTGCATTTACCTTCTTCTGTTAAGGGCTCTCGCTTTGCACATATCGATATTAGTATTACGGCAGATATGAGCACTATGACTAAAATGACCTTTTTCATAAATCCACTCCGCTTACAAGGATTCACAAAGACATTACATAATTACACTATAACTGCCTCGGATTCAAAACTTATTTATACGAGAAAAAACACTTTATAGACATTGCGCCCTGTTGCTTTCATTAACTTAGACGCTGAAACAGCGATTCCGTTACGTCTTTTTTCTGCTTTTCCTGAAAATAATGCAAAATATCTCGAATTACTTCACCCAAAGTATTCCCCTAAATATCCGGAAAAAAACTCCTGCGCCAAATCTATTGTTTTTCTCTGCAGGATAATGTAGAATAAATATTATTATTTGTCTTAGCAGTCCCCATTTTACATAAATCAAGGTAATTTATGGAAAAGCACAATGAACAATTGCTGCGAAAGCTGCCCTCGGTCGATGTCCTCTTAAAAGACCCTGGCCTGGAAAGATTTATCGCTAAGGCCGGCAGGAAAGTAGTGGCCGATTCAGTCCGCCGGGCAGTTGAGAAAGTTAGGGAAGTTCTTCTTGCCCAAACGGAATCCGAATTAGATGAAAGCACAATCCATCAGAAAATCATAAGCGAAACCAAACGCCTTATAGGAGCAGTTACGAGTCCGTACTATCGAAGAGTCATCAATGCAACGGGTATCATTCTGCATACAGGCCTTGGGCGTGCGGTAATCCCCTCGCAGGCGCTGCAACAAATTAAGGATGAATTGTCAGGTTATTCGCTGCTTCAGACAGATCCCGAAACCGGTAAACGCTCAAAACGCGAAGCCCGTATTGAACAACTCCTACAACAATTGACCGGCGCCGAGGCGGCCACGGTCGTCAATAACAATGCCGCCGCAACTTCTATTGTCCTGAATACCGTCGCTAAAGATAAAGAGGTCATCGTTTCCCGGGGCCAACTCGTAGAAATCGGCGGTTCTTTTCGCCTGCCGGACGTTATGGCTTTCAGCGGTGCAAAACTCGTTGAGGTAGGCGCCACCAACAAAACGCACCCGCGCGACTACGTCAATGCGATTACCGAAGAAACGGCAGCGATTCTGCGGGTGCACCCGAGCAATTACAAAATTCAGGGTTTCTCATCGGAAGTGCCGCTCGATGAGCTTGTGGAGATAGCCCATTCAAATAATCTGACTATGATTGACGACGTAGGCGCTGGTGCGCTTATTGATTTTTCGCAATTCGGCTTTGAGCCGGAGCCGACTCTGAACGAATCAATTGAGAAAGGGGCCGACATTGTCACTTCAAGCGCAGATAAGCTGATAGGCGCTTCTCAGGGAGGTATAATCCTCGGCAAAACCAAATGGATAGAGGCCGTGCGCAAAAATCAGTTTGCCAGAATCGTCCGTGTTGGAAAGCTTACCCTCGTTACGCTTGAGGCGACCTTGAAACTGTTCCTCGACGAATCAATGGCACTGGGTAATGTCCCGACCTTGCAGATGCTAAGACGTGACGAGACCGAAATTGCCAACCAAGCCAAACGTTTGGCATCAGATATTAATAAAAGCGTTTGGGATTGTGAGGTGACAACTACAGCGGGGTTTTCACAAATGGGAAGCGGTTCCCTGCCGACGCAAAATCTTGCAACGACACTTATAGCCTTACGACCGGAAAAAATCAGTGCCGACTCACTTGCCAGCAGGCTTCGCCAATACAGCAGGCCGGTTTTTGCCCGCATACACAACGAGCAGGTTCTTATCGACCCTCGCACTCTTCTTAGCGGGGACGATAAGATAGTTATTGAAGCGCTGATTGATATTTTCGGCAATAAACAATAATACCTATGAGCACATCACAAAAGAACATAACACTGGGCACGGCCGGGCATATAGACCACGGTAAAACAGCACTGATAAAATGCCTAACCGGATGTGATACGGACCACCTCAAGGCCGAAAAGGAACGCGGCATGTCCATCGATCTCGGATTTGCACCGTGCACGGTCTCCGACCTCGAAGTCGGCATAGTTGACGTCCCCGGGCACGAGAACTTTATAAAGACGATGGTCGCCGGCGCAAGCGGTATCGACGGCGCCATCTTTGTTATCGCCGCCGACGACGGCGTAATGCCCCAAACGCGTGAACATCTCGATATACTTACTCTGCTCGGCGTCAAAGACGGTATCGTTGCTTTAACAAAGGTTGATTGTGTTGACTCTCTGCGTGTGCAGAATGTCACCGCCGAGATCAAGGATTTTCTCATCGGCACATTTCTGGAAGATGCCCCGATTCTTCCCGTATCGGGCATAACAGGCCAGGGCTTTGGTGACTTTTACGAGGCACTCAAAGAGCTTGTCGATAAAATAGAGCCCAAGAGAACCGACGGCGTATTTCGACTGCCAGTCGAGCGGACATTCTCGGTCAAGGGGTACGGCACCGTTGTTACAGGTATCCCGGTCGCAGGTTCAGCCAAAATCGGCGATCAAGTGACACTCTTTCCCGGAGGGGTAAAAGGCCGGATCAAAGCCATACAGGTCTATAAACAAAACAGCGAAATTTCCCTGGTCGGTCAGTGCGCCGCAATCAATGTCCCTCGATGGGAATACAACAGTATCGAACGCGGCAACGTGGTTACGGACGGTGAATATTTCCAGCCTAAGCAGTGGTATCTTTGTCACCTTCATGTCCTTGCACATATAAAATCCCCCCTTAAATACGGTACTAAGATAAAATTTCACACGGGCACTTCTGAAATCGTTGCCACGGTATATTTACTCAAGGACAAAAGCGTTTCGGCTGGTGAAGAATGTCTCATTCAGGTCAGGTTAGACGAGCCCCTCGTCGCGGGGCCGCGCGACCGTTTCATATTACGAACGCTCTCACCGGTGAAGACGATAGGCGGTGGAATGATTGTAGAGGCGCTTTCGGACAAACTTAAACGAAGTAATCCCCGGGCGGTTCAGGATGCCGAAGAGTGTGCCCGGGCCGTACCTATAGAGAAGGATTTTGTCGAATACTGCATAAAAACCGCAGAGGCCTTTGCCGCAACAGAAAGTGAGCTTTCAATTCGCACCAAGATGCGCCCCGAGCCGCTTAAAAAAATCCTTGCCGAGTTTATTGAGCAGAAAAAGATATTTGAATTGAGTTCTAAATATTTTATCCACAGCGACACATCTGATGCTATTCAACAGCATTTGGTAAAAATCGCCGGTGACTTTCACCACAACAGTCCTGAAAGCCCGGGGCTGAGTGTCGTGCAGTTTTACGACGCATCCAAATTGAGAAAAAACGTCTTCGACAATCTCTTAAAGCTGCTGCTCTTAGAAGGGAAAATCGTCGAAAGAAAGCATCGCTTTGCCCTGCCTGAACATCGGGAAGCCTTCAGCGAAGATGAACAGAATTTACTTCAAAGCGTCGAATCACTTTATAAGAACCGGCCCTTTAATCCGCCAAAATTTGAGGAAGTCACTGAACAGGTTAAAGCGGCTGGCGAAAAAGTGCAGAAAATTCTCCAGATATTAATGGAGCAGGAACGGCTTGTCCGGGTTGAGAAAGATTTGCTTTTCCACAGCGAGGCGGTTGAGAAAGCAAGGCAGCTTTTAATCTCGTTCATCAAAAAGGAAGGGCAACTGGAAAGCGTAAAGTTCAAATATCTGATTGATACCACCAGGAAATTTGCCATACCGCTTCTGGACTATTTCGACCGTATCGGCCTTACCCGGCGAGCAGGCTATACCCGCTATCTAAAAAATCCCACCGTTGACTGATTCAACAACGGCTGATAAGCTTAAAGCGTAAGAACCTTATTTACGTTCTTAAGAGAGAGCTAACAAATGCGATTTGGAAAAATTTCAGCACTTCTGCTGGGTATAGCCGGCGCGGCGATGTGTGCGGTTATTGCGCTTCGACCCGGCTCCGGCTGAGGCAATCCTCTCGCGGCCCTTGGAGGGCTGCTGGTTATCTTTTCGGTCCTTGCTTCCCTGGTAGTCGGTATCGTGGGAATCATCGAAGACCGCCGCAAGCTGCTTGCGATTATCACTACTATTGTCTCCGGCGGATTAGTTCTCTTTTACCTGGTTATGATGGCTATCAGCATAATCTTTATGATGTGCCGTTGAGCATACAGGTTAACATCTCCTTATCCATATACTTAATTAATCCGATTTTATCTTTAAGATTCCTGAAAAGATGTGTGTTTGGGCAAGAATATAATGTTAGGCATGCTCATCACTCATCAAATTTGACATCTGTGGAAACATTTTGGAGACATACTGTCACCTGGAAATCAGGGTGTTTTTTATATCCTGAAAGAGGTGGCTTTTCGAAGAATTCTGCCATTTTGCAGCGTGTTACTTGCTATAAACTACTTCTTAAGATTCTTTGCCAAATACATACGCAACGGGCACCGACAGAAATGCATTTGAAAACCATAGGCATACACTCCAGCAAATGGACAAGGAGGAGATGTCTCTTCGAGACACTGGAGAAATTGCTCACCGCCGAATTCCTTGGTTTTGCACAGATTCTCAAATCCCCCTTCTGCACATTTGAAGTCCTTCGGGCATTGCATTCCGTTGACGATCTCTTGGATTCTCGCACTGTATTCTTCTTTCATCTTTTTTCACTCATGGACTACTGGTGACCAAATCGGTTATCCACCTTAGCCTGATTAGCCAATAAGCTCTTTTGAGAAGTTTGATATTTTCAGATACCGGCTCAATTCTCAGCTTTATTTGACAGGAGTTTTTTGACCTCTCCGAGCAGAACCTGAGGTTCTACCGGTTTGTTCAGGAACGCGTCAACCGGCAGCCAGACAGGATCTCCGACAGTAGATTTGAAATCTATGCCGGTTTTACTCTCGACCGCTGTCAGCATAAGCACTGGCATATTTTTAAACTGGGTGTCTTTCTTCAATTGTCTGGACATTTCAAACCCATCATTCCAAACGTTCATCATAACATCCAGTATGGCTAAATCCGGTTTTTCAGCCCTGATTTTTTCCATACCTTCGGTTTTGTCACCAGCCGTGAACACGGTATACTGCTCATTTTCCAAAAGAGTCTTAACTACATAGATATAATCGGCGTCGTCATCTACAATCATAATCTTCGCTTTTTCCATAATTCACCTCAAAAAACTAACCGAGATTTGCCATTTATACTTGGTCAGACTTTCCTCAATTAGGAGCTTACAACGATTCGGTATCCCCTTAGCCTTGGCGATTGCGGACGATGTCGTGAGAAATTTTGTGCGATGTCTGACCTTATACACCAATACATGCAACGCATAATCCGAAGACTTTTTAACTTTCATCTCTTTGGCTCCGAAATCAGTTGTGTATAGAACTATACCACACTACAAACAATGATACCTGTCTTTGTTTGCAATCGGTGTTCCTGAAATTGGTAAATGGGCTCTCTCAAGAGACTGTGCGAGCGTAACTTCTTTTCTAACAATGCCATAGGGTATTGGAATAAATAAATTTTTCCGGAGGCAGCTGTGCCAATACACAAACCTCTCTCGTATGCGAGAAATAGCTGGTCAGAAATTCTCAATAACGAAAATTTCGTCACTAAGATTCAGCAACGCATATGCTTCAGGTTGAGAGCGATACATTTTTTTCCTCCGGCTGCTTAATCCGATATAAATGAAAAAATATTCGTTTTTCAGCAAAAAACGGTTGAAAACAACACGATATGGGAAAAAAAATAAAATTTTTTATTTTTCCTATTGACGTAGGATTACAAATGTAATACTTTGTTATATATTACAATTGTAATCCAAGGAGAGCCGCTTATGAAAAAACTGCCCAAAATATCCGAATCGGAATGGCAGGTGATGCGCGTATTATGGAAACAAAGCCCACTCACAGCCAACGAAATTGTAGAAAAACTGGCCGGAAGTACTGATTGGAAGCCCAAGACGATTAAAACGCTGATAACCCGCCTAACGAAAAAGGGTGCCGTCAAGTTCGAAAAGGAAGGCAGATTATATAAGTACCATCCCGCCGTCGGCAAAGACGAATGCGTGCGTATGGAAAGACGCTCATTTGTCCGACGGGTTTACGGCGGAATTAGCAAGCCTATGCTCGCGGCGTTTCTGGAAGATGCCAAGCTCTCGGCTGAAGATATATCAGAACTCAGGAAAATTCTTGAACAAAAAGCGGAGGAATAAAAATGGAATCTTTAAGTATGCAGTTGCAGCCGTTCTTTCAATGGCTCCTACAGACAACGTTACAGGCCAGCCTGTTGATCTGTCTGATTCTCTTTTTTCAGACAGTGCTGCGAGGCAGGTTGGGTGCTCGCTGGCATTATTGCCTATGGTTATTATTATTGATACGCCTGGCGATACCGTGGGCACCGCAGAGCCGCCTGAGTATATTCAATCTAATACCACAGTCGATCACCAAGCAACAAACTGAATATGCCCGGCAGGAGATTGTGGATGACACCGCTGTTTCGGACCTGACAAGTCCAAACGTAACCGAGCCAAAACCGGCTTCAACAACCGTGGTTCCACAAGGCAGCCCGAAAGCAATAACTGCAAGTCCACAAATTCGCAAAGAGGCCAAAGGCCGGTCAAGGCCGGTCTTCTCTGGACTTGCGGAAATATTCCCGCTAATCTGGCTTACCGGGGCACTGGTTCTGGCTGTATATGTCTGCGCAGGCAACTTTCATCTCTGGCGGCTTGTTACGCGTGAACGTCCCTTGACCGACCAGAAGATTCTCGAACTACTGGAAGACTGCAAGAGCGAAATGGGTATCCGCACTATCCTCGGGATCGTAATAACGGACAAGGTCAAAAGCCCTGCCCTTTTCGGTTTTGTCCGGCCGCGACTGCTGCTGCCGAAAGGGATGCTCGAAACTCTAAGCCGTGAAGAGTTGCGCTATGTGTTTCTTCACGAATTAGCACATCTGAAACGGCATGATATTTACATCGGGTACCTCGCCAGCCTGCTGCAGATCCTGCACTGGTTCAATCCGCTGATCTGGCTGGCTTTCTATCGAATAAGAACCGACAGGGAATTAGCCTGCGATGCCCTGGTTCTGGCCCAGACGCACAGCAGCGAGTCGAAAGATTATGGCCGAACCATCGTTAGTCTTTTGGAGCGTTTTTCCCGCTCGCAGCGCTTGCCGGCGATGGCGGGAATCCTCGAAACCAAAGCTCAATTAAAAAGGAGAATTACCATGATTGCACGATTCAAAAAAGACTCGTATCAATGGTCACCTTGGGCTATAGTCTTGATTATCATACTTGCCTGTATCTCTCTGCCCGACGCCAGAGGCACAAAGGCATCAGAAACCTCCGCTGCAAAGCCTGAGCCGACGACGTTGCGGCAGGTATGGGCAGGTCCTGAAGTGGATTTTTTTGGAGCACCTTCACCTGACGGCAGGTATCTCTCTTATGTGGACTGGGGG
>DAOUVA010000156.1 GCA_030667885.1 Phycisphaerae bacterium | reverse complement strand
TCGCCAACCAGGGTGGCAATAGTGTCGTAGTATTTCGGATAAATCAGATAACCGGTGCGCTTGAACCAACGGGGAATAAAATCCCCATTGGAAGGCCGGTCTGTATCCGGTTTCTACAATAAAATCGCAACGTTTCCGGGAATAGAAGAATTTTTAACAAAAGAAAGATTATGAAGTTTAATAAAAATAATGTGCTCTTGTTTATCTGTTTAGCCGGAGTCACGATTCTATTCTCTTGTACAACTCAGGATACTTCTCTACCGGCAGGAAACCCGTCGGGTATAGAGCCAAAGCATTTCAGCAATAATAAAGAACTCGCTGAGAAAATTTTGAACAATCCCGACCTGACATTGGTTCTGGAAAAGGCAAAGTCTATCTTGAAAAAGGGACTCAACGCCGGCAGCGGTTATGGAGAGGTATGGATTCGTGACCTAAATACATTTATTGAACTTGCTCTGGAAGTTCAGGATAAGGCTGAGCTTCGCCGCTCGCTTTTGGTGTTCTTTCATTTCCAGGGAAAAGACGGCAACATAATCGACGGTTATATACCTGCTGAAAAAGCGAACGTTTCATATAAATATATCCGATCAAAGACAATGCCGAATCTCCTTGGGCATAAGAACACGGTCGAAACAGACCAGGAAAGTTCGTTGGTTCAGGCAGTTCATAAGTATGTAAGGAAAACCGGAGACTATTCAATTCTATCTGAAGAAATTAATGGCTTCTCCGTGCGTCAAAGGCTGTCTATGGCACTTCGTTATCTTTTGGAGCATCGTTACGATTCCGAGTATGGATTGATTTGGGGTGCTACAACCTCAGATTGGGGTGACGTCCAGCCCGAGCACTCATGGGGAGTTGAATTAGATTCGTCCAGCCATCGTTCCATCGATATATATGATAACGCAATGTTCATCGTTGCGATAAAAAACTATATTTCACTCATCGCTTCCGAAACTTCAGAGCAAAAAGCATGGCAACCTATCGCAGATAAAATCAAAGCAAACACAAGGAAGCATCTTTGGGACCGGGAATTACATAAATTTCGCCCTCATATCTATTTAGAAGGCTCTCCCTTCCCTGAAGATTTTGACGAGGACAGAATATATTATCACGGCGGAACCGCCATTGCGATTGAAGCAGGAATTCTCTCGAAAGAGGAGGTATTACAAGTATTCAACGATATGGTCAATAACAAGATGTTCGCCGGTGCAGGTTCAATCGGGCTGACAGTCTATCCACCCTATCCGGCCGGATTTTTTAAGAACAAAAGCATGGGGCCATTCTCTTACCAGAATGGCGGCGATTGGACATGGTTCGGGGGGCGCATGATACAGCAGCTTATCGCTTATGATTACATCGAGCAGGCCTATCAGGAAGGCCTTCCAATGTTTGAAAGAGTTAGAGTAAATGATGGATTTTTTGAATGGTACACGGTTGATAATAAACCAAGCGGCTCGGGTACTTTCCGAGGTTCCGCCGGTGTACTTGGCAAGGCTGTACAGATGTTTCAAAACTGGGCAAAAGAACAATAGAAGCGGTTTCAAAACTTCGGAAACATCTATGGATAGCATAAGATAGAAACAAAGGAGGATTAGCTGTGAATCAAAAACTGAAACGACGAGAATTTCTTGGCACTGCTGCGGCCGGTATGATACTTGGCGCCCATGCGACAGGAAAAGAAATTAACAACGCAGGCACGACACCCCAGCGTGAGGTGCGGCTTGAATATTTAAGGCCCAAAGAGCTTAAAGAGGCGCAGACTAAATGCCCGACAATCTTCCAGCCGCTCGGAACGATTGAATGGCACGGAGTACACAATTGCGTGGGTGTCGATTCACTGAAAGCACATGCCTTATGTGTTCGAGCGGCTCAAAAGGGAGGAGGCTTAGTTTCCCCAACTCTGTACGGAGGCGTCGGGGGTGTGACTCAGCCGCATACATTCGTTATGGATGAGGAAAACAATGTCTTTTCCAAACTTCTCAAACCCTGGCTTGAACAGCTATGCCGGGAAATGGTGCGTAATGGATTCCGTGCAATTATCATGCTCACCGGCCATTATGGTGCAGCCCAGCAGATTGTCGTCCGCGAAACAGCGGTTCGCATGAGCCGCGCTCTGGGAATTCCTGTCCTTGGCACGCCTGAGTATATTCTTGCACTGGATGTCGACTATACCGGCGATCATGCCGCATGGGGTGAAACCTCACTCATGATGCATCTCTATCCCGATACGGTCGATCTCTCACGACTCGGTGACCCTCCCCATCAAGGTGTCGGTGGACGCGACCCGAAAACAGAAGCATCGGCCGAAGACGGACGTCTGCTTACAGAAACAATCGTCTCACGTCTTGCCATATTAGCACAGAAAATGCCAACATGGGACTATAAGACGCTCGATCGTTTCATCGATGCCGAAGCAACTCTCGTTGCCAAACAGCTTTCTGCACCAAGGGGTAAGAAAAATGTCTGGATTGCCTGGCGTAATATCGGCAGCGCCCTGCGTAACTACGGAAAGCATCTTGCCGAAGGAAATTTTGAACAGATAAAGTCATCAGTTGCTGGACTGTAAGCCTTATTTTTTTATCATACAAAATGGCCGGAAGAAATATAATGATTAATAAAAAAGGAAGCAAAATATGAACAGGTTTGGGGTGGGGATTATCGGTTGCGGCGCGGTAGCCGCCGAATACATAAAGGCATTCCAGAAAGATGTGCGTTCTGAAATTCGTGCCTTGGTTAGCCGAAACCCTGCAAATGCTCAAAGATACCGCGACCGCTACGGCTTAAAGTGCACCATCGAAACCGACGCTTCCAAAATGCTTGAACAAAATGATGTGGATATCGTGGTAGTATGCACTCCGCATAATACACATACACAATACGTAGTTGCCGCCGCTGAGGCTCAAAAACATATTATAATCGAAAAACCCGTCGCGTTAACTCCCCAGGACCTGTACAAACAACGCCAGGTGGTCAGAAAAAACAAAGTCAAAACAATCGTAAGTTTCGTACTACACTGGAACCCCCTGCTGATGACCATTGATCGTCTCATTACCCAAGGTGTATTCGGAGACATCTTTATGGTTGAGGTTGATTATATGCACCGGATATGGATGACTCCTGAAGATAAATGGTATGGCAGCAAAGAAAAAAGCGGAACGGCAATCTTAACCGGAGGTTGCCACGCGATAGATGCTCTGCGCTGGTTTGCCCGGAGCGAAGCCGAGCAAGTTTGCGCTTATCAGGTGAAAACCAAAAATCCAATAGAATATCCGGGCACAATCTCAGTCAACATTAATTTCAAAGACGGCAAGATAGGCCGCAGCACAACGACCTTCGATGCACAAATGCCTTACAGGTTCAACATCGGAATCTATGGAACCGAGGGCAGCCTGCGTAACGATGAGCTTTTTGCACCCAAGCTTTTTCCCGGACAGAATAACTTTGTGAAAATTCCCTCTATCCTGCCGGACAGTGCCGACGTCACCCATCATCCTTTTGAGGATGAAGTGTCCCATTTCCTTGATTGCATTATTGAAGATAAAAAACCATATCCGGATTTAGAAGACGCCGCACAAACTCACGCAGTGTGCTTTGCGGCGGACCTTTCGGCGCAATCAGGCAAGCCGGTGATAGTAAATGAACTTCTGGATAAACAATAAAATCACATTTGGAGGAATGACCATGACTAAAAGCAGCCGAAGACAATTCCTGAAAACCGGCACATCAGTCGGCCTTGGCCTCGCCCTTAGCAGTTTGCGGCCGACTGCTTCCGCTTCACAGAAACAATCGGGCGCAGCAAATGAGATTAACCTGCCCCCTATTGAGAAGGTGCGTATCGGAATAATCGGAATGGGCGGGCGCGGCAACAGCCTCATGGGTAACTTTCTACAAATGAAAGCCG
The DNA here is from genome assembly GCA_030667885.1 of Phycisphaerae bacterium. GTDB lineage: Bacteria > Planctomycetota > Phycisphaerae > Sedimentisphaerales > Anaerobacaceae > NIOZ-UU13. The sequence goes on along the minus strand of DAOUVA010000156.1, from coordinate 4,771 downwards.
ACGTTGAAATCCGCGCTGTGTGCGATATTTACCCCGAACGAGCAAAAGCCGCTCAACAGCGAGTAGTAAAGGCGGGCTTTAATAAACCTGAAGCTTACTCAGGCAACGAGAACATCTGGAAAAAACTCGTCGAACGCAACGATATAGACGCAGTTATCATTGCCACTTATTGGCAATGGCACACTCCAATGGCTGTTTACGCCATGAAGGCCGGCAAGTATGCCGCCTCTGAAGTCCCAGCCGCCTATACCCTCGAAGAATGCTGGGAACTGGTCAATACGTCCGAGCAAACTGGCATCCCCTGTATGATGCTGGAAAACTGGAGTTTCAGAAGCGACAATCTGGCTGTACTGAACATGATTCGTAAAGGCTTATTCGGCGAAATTATGCATTGTCACTGTGCCCACTCCCACGACTGCATTGACCACTGGTTCTTCGATAGTCAAACCGGCATGGACCGCTGGCCGGCACAGTTCCTTGTAAAACACAACCGCGACCAATACCCATCCCACCAGTTGGGCCCCGTAATTAGCTGGATGGACATAAACTGCGGCGACCGCTTCGACTACGTTACCTCAACCTCAACCGACGCGGTCGGCATCAATGAGCATTTCGCCGAGAAATTCGGGCCCGACCATCCGAACGCCAAACGAAAATTTGCGCAGGGTGACATTGTGACAACTACCGTTCGGACTAAAAAAGGGAAATCTATAGTCATCAATTATGATATGCAGCTACCAAGGCCCTATGATAACCGCTGGCTTATCCAGGGTACCCGCGGCCTCTACAACGAACAAAGAGACGCCGTTTACTTCAAGGGCAAAAGCCCCGCATATCACGAATGGGAACCTTTTCCGCCTTATCATGAGAAATACAGGCACACATGGACAAAGGAACCGTCTCTGGGCGGCCACGGCGGAACTGACATGCGCGAATTAAAGCTCTTCGTTGAGGCCGTAAAGAATAGAACGCAAACACCTATCGACGTCTATGACTCTGTCATTATGTGTGTGCACGGACCGCTTTCCGAGCTATCGATTGCCAAAGGCAGTGTCCCGGTCAAGGTCCCCGATTTTACCCGGGGAAAGTGGACGACAAGAAAGCCCAGCTTCGCCATCGATAATAATATTTAGCCGGACTAAGTCATATGCATTGATTGACTCAACATCTGAGAATATATACATGATTAAAATTTCAGGCACAATTTCAAAAGCATGGATGGCCGAAGCATTAGGGGTAATATTTGACCGAGAATATTACCTTAATCCGGACATACGCTATCTTGTTGATTCTCTGTGTAATGAATATGCATTGGAACACTTCGGAGATATGCGGCTTTTTTATTCGGAATCAAATCTGGGGCAGATAGATTATTGGAATGACAAACAAATTCAAATTGGCGGCATCCAGCCGAATATGATTCTGGGAATGCTGCTCGGCGCCGAATTCATACCTCAGGAAGATAAAGACGCCGACATCACATCTCTATGCTTGGCAGGCATAAATCCTGACGACTTACCTCAACCGGAATCTTTGCTCGACCACCAGCTAATTCAACTGTTCGACGACCAGATTCACCAATTCCAGAGCACCTCCGACAAGCGACTATGTCCTATCCCACCCTTCTTCTGGGACCTGTCCGGCCGGGCCGCAATACACGGAACCATGACATCCGCCCAGAAATTTCTCGGTGAAACCATCTTCCTGGATATGATGACTAAACCACAGCACTGTATGGAAATTATGCATTGGATCGGCGATGCTTACATTGTTCTTTGCCGGCATTTTTCTAAAACAGCCGGTTTACCCATAACCGAAGTACACGTCGGGGAATGCTCATCCTGTATGGTCGCCCCGGAGCTTATCGAACAATTTGTAGTGCCCGTAACCTCTCAGATCGGCGAGAAACTCGGCCCCATCCGCCTGCATTCCTGCGGGCCAAGCACTAATCACCTGGAAGCTTTTTCCAAAATTACACACTTAAAATCCATCGACCTCGGCGGCGATACATCTTTGAAAAAAGCAAGGCAAATCTTTGGCTATGAAATGCTCATAAGTATCTCTCCATTGCCTTCCGACTTGTCCGCAGAGACTGCTGAGCCGATATTAAGATGGGCCAAACATATTCTTCAGGAAAACAACGGCGGCAACCTCGAATTTATCTATCATCTTGATGCCGGTTACAATATCGATAATATTTACGCTCTAACTGACTTCGTAAAAGGCCTCATATAAAAATAGCTCTTAAATGAAAATAATATTACAATTCGATAGCTTAAGGAACATGCCCAAAATTCTATGAATAAGGAGCAGGAAATGGCCAAAAATAAACTCTGGTTGATAGTAGCAGCGGTATTAACAGCAATGCTTCTTACCAATAACTCACATGCCCAATCAAAGCTCGATTTCCCGGGCCCTGCTCCCGGTGAGGCTCAAGTTACATTTTCCAAAGATAAACTCACCTTACAAAACAGACTCATTTCATGCACCTGGAGTACATCCGAAAGACAGCTCAGGCCCCAGCATGTCACAAATAAACTCACCAAAAGAACAATACAAATGCAGGGCACCCAATGCTTTTCATTTGTTACTGAAGGCGGACAGGTGATAAATGCTTCTGATTTGAATATTGTTGCTGGACCAAAATTAAATAAATTAAGACCAAACAGTAAATCTTGCCGACTGGCCGAACAGTTAGAAGGCATGCAAATCTCTGTTACACTGGTCTCTCCCCTAAAAAACTTTAAAGTCCAATGGCGAGCGATCCTGCGCAATGGCTCTAATTACGTCCGGCAGGAGCTTAGACTGACCGCGGCAAGCAAACCAGTTAAGATTGAAAAAATAGTACTGCTGGAACTTAATGAACCGAACGCGAAGGTAATCGGTACGGTCGATGGCTCTCCCGTGACAGTGGGCAACATATTTTTCGCTTACGAGCACCCCCTGTCGAAAACTCAGAAATCACAGAGTAACCCGGATATTTTGCAGTGCAGTCTGCCTTACAATATCCTGCTCAAACCCGGCAAGCCAATTGTGCACAGTTCAGTTATAGGTATTGTCCCACAAGATCAATTACGCAGAGCTTTTCTATATTATGTTGAGCGGGAGAGGGTTCACCCGTACAGACCATTTTTACACTACAATAGCTGGTACGACATCGGTTACGGCCCGGAAAAAATACTGGAAAATGATTTTCTGGATGTGATCAAACAGTTCGGAGATGAGTTAATCACTCAGCGAAATGTAATAATGGACTCACTTGTTTTAGATGACGGCTGGGACGACCCCGCTTCACTATGGCGTTTTCACGAGGATTTCCCGAACGGCTTTTCAAACCTGCAGAAAGCAGCCGAAAAATATGATACCAAACTTGGCGTCTGGCTGTCTCCTTTTGGCGGCTACGGCAAAGCCAAAGAAGAAAGGCTCAAATACGGCAGGCAGCAGGGCTTCGAGACAAACAAGAGCGGCTTCTCCCTCGAGGGCAGCACGTACTATAAGAGGTTTCGCGATGTATGTGTGAACATGCTCCGTGAATATGAATTGACCTACTTTAAGTTCGACGGCATCGGCGTCGGCGGCAGGCCGGCGGGAACCAACAGTGAATTTGCCCCGGACATGAACGCCCTGCTGCGGCTTATCAGCGACCTTCGCAGTGTCAAGCCTGACGTATTCATCAATATTACAACGGGCACATGGTCATCACCCTTCTGGCTGTGGTATGGCGATTCAATCTGGAGGTCCGGACACGACTGGAACACACACGGCGCCGGCTCGAAACGCCAGCAGCAAATCACCTACCGTGACAAGGAAACTTATAATAACGTAGTCCTTCGCTCGCCTCTCCATCCGCTCAATTCGCTTATGACTCAGGGCTTCATGTTCGCCAATCACGGCCTCCCTAAGGACAAAGACAATCTCGCCGATGATATGCGAGCATTCTTTGCAAGCGGAACCGATTGCCAGGAACTGTACGTCACCCCATCTCTGATGACAGACCAGGACTGGGACGCTCTGGCCGAAGCTGCCAAATGGTCGCGAAGCAATGCGGATGTACTGGTAGATACCCACTGGATAGGCGGCGACCCGGCCAAAGGTGATATCTACGGCTGGGCATCGTGGTCAAAGCGAAAAGGTATCTTATCACTGCGCAATCCTCACGACAAACCGGCCTCTATCGCCATAGACATCGCCAAAGCATTCGAGCTGCCAAAAGGTGCCCCAATAAGTTATTTCCTTAAAAGCCCCTGGAAAAATGACATTGGCAGATCTTCGATTAAGCTAATCGCCGGAAAAAAGCATACATTCAATCTGAAACCATTTGAAGTGCTGGTCTTCGACGCAACGCCTCTTTAATGAAATTGATCGCAGCTTTGTATGATGGGGCTTGCCCCACCGTTTATTCTATTGGCATTTGCAAAACCGCTTTATCGACTCAGTATTACTTCTAAAGTCTTATCTTTCTCAACAGTTATCTCTTTGCGGAAATGGGCACGAAAAACTTCATCAGGTGTAAAACAAAATATCTTTGTTGTTAAATAATACTCTCCGGCAGGAACGTCTTTGAAAGTAAACCGGCCATCATCATCGGCTATTGTCATAAAAACATAATCTTCAACTCGATGGTCGTAAGCGGCCGTATACACTTTCCTGTTAGATGCCAATTCGAACCACTGGTCACTGTAAAGGCTCACTGGATGAAGCCGTACCGTCTGTCCTGCCAGCGTCTTTACATCCCCGCTTCTGGTCTTTATGAATGCCCGGCCGGTAATTA
>DAOUVA010000234.1 GCA_030667885.1 Phycisphaerae bacterium | reverse complement strand
GTCCAGCCTTTCGGCCTGAACGCAAAGAATGCCATCGTTCCATCTATTCGCTCACTTGAAAATCTAACAATTCGCGAAATCGCCGGCCATAACAAATACCAATCCCAACGGAAACACGCCGCCGAACTTCCACGCCCGAATCAGAACAATCCACTGATGCATTTCCTGCAGCAGTGCACACTAAAAGCCTACACAAACAGCAAGCGAGTCGAGGCTGTAATGAAAAGTACGGCCAACACAGCCGAATATCCACAATTCGAACTTGCCGGAAGTCTTCGTAAGGTCGCTAAACTTATTCGGGCTGATATTGGAATCCGGATATTCTTTACTGAACTTGGCGGCGGCGGAATCGGAGGCTTTGATAATCACGCAAACCAATTAGGCAACCATTGCTCTCTGCTGCACCACTTTTCTGAATCAATAGGAGCATTTATCAACGATTTGAAGCGAGACAACCAGTTGAATCGTGTTCTGCTGATGACTTTCTCGGAATTTGGCCGGACCGTTAAGGAAAATGGACGCCGCGGCACAGGACACGGCGCTGCCGCTCCGATCTTCCTCGCAGGTGGTAAGCTTAAAGGTGGCATTGTCGGTTCACATCCCAGTCTGACGGATTTGGATAACGGCGCCCTGAAGTTCCACACAGATTTTCGTAGTGTGTATGCAACCGTGCTGGACCGATGGCTTGGCTTCGATAGCTCGAAGGTACTTGACAAACAGTACGAACCGCTCAATATCCTGAACATTTAACTTGTATGCTACTTAATCTTGACGATTGCAATTTACGGTTGTATTTTCTTCATTAACCATGCCATATTTTGGCCAAGAGTTTGCATCGTCCGCAAACCTTCCTCGTCTTTCTCGACGTCACCTTTTTCCAGCCCAAAACTCATATTCCAGTAGCATGAACCCGGTATTATCATACCGCTGATTAAGAAAAAATGATTCATCGAATCATACGCGTGGATTGCCCCTCCCCTGCGAACCGCCACGACAGCAGCTCCGACCTTTCTTGCAAACATTTCATCGTTGGCTTTGGCCACTAGACCGGCCCGATCAATAAGCGCCTTGAGTTCAGCACTTACATCAGCGAAGTATGTGGGAGAGGCCAAAATGATTCCGTCAGCTTTCAGCATCTTTTCGATACAGTCATTGACGATATCCGTTTTAACGCTACACCTCTGGTCCTTGTTTTCAAAGCATTTGTAGCAGGCGATGCAGCCCCGGATTTGCTTACCTGAAAACTGTATCATTTCGGTTTCGATGCCTTCTTTTTCAAGCTCACCAAATACCTGTTTAACCATTATAGCGGTGTTACCGTCCTTTCGGGCACTGCCATTAAAAGCTATAACTTTCATATTTACCTCTCTTTTTTTTGATTTATCCAGCATTCCATTCGAACGAGCTTGCGATTGTAATTCAGTTTGTCATTTCCTGCAAGTAATTGGTTTGATTATAATTGTCGCAATGATTATGTTAATAAACCTTTTGGACAGTTACATTAGTGATGATTTCTTGACAATCACAGTGTTTGTTGTTCTAATAATCAATAATTCAACCACAGGAGGTTAGTTTATGATGCACCGAAATCACATTCTCTGGTCCCTTGGCAACATCTCAAAAGTTATTCGCCCGATGCTTGTCATGGCAGGATTGTTGGCTACCGTTCAACCGGGCATCGCCGCTGGGCCCGGGGTGTTCAGCATTAGAGATTACGGAGCTGCAGGCGATAGTAAGACACTGGACACTATGGCGATAAACAAGGCAATTGAAGCATGTGCAGCCGCAGGCGGAGGACAGGTTCTATTCCCGCCCGGAAGATACCTGTCGGGTACGATACATCTCAAGAGCCGTGTATCGCTCTTTCTCGAAGCCGGTGCTACGCTGGTCGGGACCTCGGACCTTAATAAATATCAGCATCCGACACTCCCGGCATTCTTGCCCGAAGCCAAATGGGGCAAGTGGCATAGGGCGCTGATACTCGCCGACGGGCTGGAAGATATCTCGATTTCAGGTCAGGGCGTGATTGACGGCAATAAAGTCTTTGATCCAACCGGCGAGGAACGAATGCGCGGGCCGCACACCTTCGTATTCATAAATTGCCGGAAAGTCACGGTGCGAGATGTTTCTTTTCTGGACTCAGCCAACTATGCCATCTTCTTCCAAATCAGCGACCAGGTTGAAATTCGCAATGTCAAATTCACCGGCGGCTGGGATGGCGTTCATTTTCGCGGTGCGCCGGAGCGGCCCTGCCGAGACGTGAGCATCGTTGGCTGTCAGTTCTTCACAGGGGACGATTCAATCGCAGGAAGGTATTGGGAGAATACACTAATTTCCGATTGTATTATTAACTCCTCATGCAATGGAATCCGACTCATCGGCCCAGCCAATCACTTGATTATACACGACTGTCTATTCTATGGTCCCGGTATCCGTCCTCATCGCTCTTCGAACCGTAACAATATGCTTGCCGGTCTCAACCTGCAGCCTGGTGCATGGGACGCTACCAAAGGCAGTCTCGACAATGTACTAATCTCAGATATCACAATGCATAACGTTTCGACACCTTTTCATTTTTCTTTGAAACCCGGCAATACCGCCGACACTATCATCGTCAATCGTGTCTCAGCTACCGGCGTGTATCGGGCCGCATCTTCTGTAGAAAGCTGGGCCGAAACAGCGTTCAAGAATGTCGTCTTCCGGGATGTTACAATTGAATACAAAGGTGGCGGTACCAATAAACAGGCACTCATGGACGTGAAATCGCCGGGTGTAGATGCCCGGCCGCTGCCGGCATGGGGATTCTACGCTCGGAATGTAAAGAACCTTCAACTCGACAATGTCCGGCTGCATTGTGAGAAAGAGGACTTGCGACCTGTACTGACGTGTAAAGGCGTGGAATGGCTCACACTTGAGGATTTCAAATTCCCACCCCCTACCCAGGCATCCGGAGCATTCGTGTTGGATGATGTTATGCCTATACGGCTTCGCGGTATGAAATTTTCAACAATCGAGCCCAGCTGCATTGAATTGAAACTAATCATCGATGACACTTCTGGCCGGCTCACACCAGGCAAATCCTACTCAGCCATCGTTACAGTTGAAAACGGTAAACAGAAAGGACTGGCTAAAATCGAACTTGTTGTAGCTGAGCAAAAGACAACCCGCTGGCTCTGGATGCAAGCCGGCCAGAAAAAAGAGGTTTTGTTCAAAGGGCTTTTGGCACCTAACGCTGGAACTCACCAGGTGAGTTGTGGTAATATAACGAAAAATCTGAACGTTGAATAGTAAGCGTTGGAAATGGAGAATGAAATGGGTTCTATACAGAAAGTTACAACACCAACGAAGATTATCACACGGCGTGATTTTCTTGGCAACGCTGTCGCAACTGCTGGGATACTTACGACACCATGGCTTGTCTTTGCTGCTGCGAAAGCACAGACCATCGCACCCGACAAGCGGCGACGAATAGAAGCAGCGATTCCAAACAAAGCCTTCGCCCGACCTCGCAAGCACCGGAAGCTCCTGATTTTCGACCTCAATGTTGGATACGGCGGGCATGGATCCATTCCTGCGGCCAATACTGCATTCAAGCTAATGGGCGAAAAGACAGGAGCTTATGAGACAGTGATTAGCAGAAATCCATCCGTCTTCAAACCTGAAAATCTCAAACAGTTCGATGCAGTCTTTTTCAATAACAACGTAGGCAATCTCTTTACGGATCCGGCTTTAAGACAAAGCCTTATCGAATTTGTTTATGGCGGTGGCGGACTTCTTGGCGTTCACGGGACGACTGTAGCCTTCACCCGCTGGCCCGGAGCTCATGAGGACTGGCCGGAGTTTGGTATAATGTTAGGTGCACGTGGCGCAAACCACATGGACAGTAAAGAACATATCTTCATCAAACTCGACGACCCTGATAATCCCGTCAATCAGCCTTTCGGCGGTAAGGGTTTCGAGTACCGGGACGAGTTCTTTCGTGTCCACGGTCCTTATTCAAGGCAGAGGGTCCGCGTACTTTTAAGCATCGATACCGATAAAACTGATTTCCAGGGACAGCCTCGCGGCAACGTTCTGCGCAAAGACAATGATTACGCATTGGCCTGGATACGGAACTACGGCCGGGGACGCGTTTTCTACTGCACTATCGCACACAATCCTTACGTATTCTGGGACTCGAAGATGTTAAAGTTCTATCTGGCAGCGGTGCAGTTCGCCATGGGCGACCTGCAGGCCCCTACCATTCCCAGCAGCAGATTAACGCCCGCCATCCGTTCTCAGGAAAAAATGGATTGGCGCCTCGGCATCGAGGCCTACACCTTCCATAAATACACACTTTTCGAGGCGATAGACAAAACTGCTCAACTCGGCCTGCCGTATATGGGCGGTCTGAGCTTCCAGAAAGTCAGTAAGAATATTCCAAAGAATTTCGATGACAAACTCACCGATGACGAGTTGAAACAGATCCGGCTGAAACTGGACTCAGCCGGCATTCGTCTATTGACGTATTACATCCACAATATCCCCGGCGATGAAGCCGGATGCCGAAAGATTTTCGAGTTCGGACGAAAAATCGGAATTGAAACATTCATGTCGGAACCGCTTCCGGAGGCACTGGATATAATCGAGAAATTCTGCGACGAATATGAAATCAACGTGGCACTTCATAACCATGACCAGAAGGCCTCGCCGCAGTACTGGCATCCTGAAGGGATTATGAAGGCGTGTGTGGGACGCAGTAAGCGAATCGGGGCCTGCGGCGATATGGGATATTGGATGCGGTCCGGCATTGACCCGATCAAAGCCGTGAACACACTTAAAGACCGCTTGATTACCGTGCAAATGCACGACCTTAACGAGCTAAGCCCGGAAGGTCACGATGTACCATGGGGCTCCGGCGTTGGCAGAACGGAGAAGTTTATTGAGGAAATTCACCGCCTTGGCATAAAGCTCACCATGTTCGGCCTCGAATACTCATACAACTGGTTCGAATCGATGACTGAGATAGCACGATGTATTGACTTCTTCAACAAAGTAAGCATGAAACTGGCAAAGTGAGGAATTACATGACGCGAATGAAAAATACCAAAGAAACTGACACTCTTCAAATTACACGACGTAGGTTCCTAACCCGCTCGGCTGCACTTTCAGGAACCATAGCCATGCCATGGATCATTCCTTCCTCGGTATGGAGTGCAAACGGAAATGCTACACCAAGCGAGCGAATAACAGTCGGTTTGATCGGTAAAGGAATAATGGGCAGCGGCCATTTACACCGCCTGGTTGGCGACAGGGAAGTTCAGGTACTGGCCGTATGCGATGTGGATCGTCTCAGGCGCGAAAACGGCAAGCGGCTTGTTGATGAAACCTACGCCGCCGACCGTGCCAGCGGAACTTATCACGGCTGCGCAGCTTATAATGACTATCGTGAACTGCTGTCTCGAGATGATATTGATGCGGTAGTAATTGTAACACCTGACCACTGGCACACGCTGCTGGCAATTGATGCGGTTAAGGCCGGTAAGGACGTCTATTGCGAGAAGCCGATATCGATAACTGTGCGGGAGGGACGCCAATTAGTCGATGCAGTCCAAAGGTATAGCCGGGTCTTCCAGACCGGAACCCAGTACCGTTCTATTCCGACAATCCGTCAGGTCTGCAATTTTGTACGAGCAGGCGGACTCGGTAAAGTCAAACAAGTCTTCACTCTCTGGACCAAACTGGGCGGTTTCTTCGGGGCGCCCCGCTTCAAGCCATACCGGCATCTGATGGACATCGAGCATACCGGCAAGTCCTACACACCCCTTGATATAACACTCCCGGCCGAACCTGTCCCGGACGGATTAGACTGGGATCTCTGGGTTGGACCGGCACTATGGCATCCCTATAATCCGGGTTATCACCTGAATCCCTCCCCTGGCGTCGTGCCTTGGGCATTCTGCGAAGATTTCGGCGTCGCCTCTTCAACATGGCACCATTCTCACAGTGCAGACGTAATTCAGTACGCATTGGGTATGGAGGAAAGTGGGCCGGTCGAATTCATTCATCCCAGAGACGGCCACTACCCAACGCTCACTTACAGGTATGCCAATGGGACACTTCTGCATCTTGTCGATAACTGGTCAATTGTTAAAGATGTCTATAAAGCCGTTCCCGAAACCGCCAGATTAGCCGGAAACTTCGGCGGTATATTCGTCGGAGAACGAGGCTGGGTCACATCGATGACAACAGGCGGGCCCATCGAGGGAGGCCCCGAGACAATCTTCGAAGAAATGAAACTGAGGACACGCCAGGTAAATCCCGGAGAAAACGACCATCACGCAAACTGGTTCGACTGCATTCGAACTCGACGCCGACCGAGCTGTGATGTAGAACTCGGCCACCGCTCGGCATCGCTGGGACATCTTACGATTATCGCGCACAAGTTGCAGCGGTCTTTGAAGTGGAATCCGGTCAAGGAAGAATTTCCCGGCGACGAAGCGGCTAACCGCCTGCTCTTCCGCGCAATGCGCTCACCCTGGCGTATATGATACGCATACAGAACGGGCTTGTGTAATTCGCTCTTTACTATGGTATCTGAGTATCTTTCCTTGTTATCATGGCCGGACCCAACAGATAACTCAAAAAGAATGTTATACCAGTCCCAATAACTATCAACCAACTCCAGGCAAACTTGATTATGTCCTGTTTAATAAGCAGTAGAAGTACAATGCATACGACCGTACTAAAGAGCATCGCAGGAATATTGGCGAGATTGGCTTTTCGCTTTGTAAGCAAACCAAGCAAAAAGACGCCGAGCATCGGACCGCCGGTGATTGACAGTATCTGGAAAGCAAACCAGAGAATATTCTCCTCCGGAGCACAGGACGCAGCGATTCACGCCAGAACCAGGCCAAAACCGACAACTGCCGCTCGTGAGACGAGCTGATAGTGCTTTTCCGAGGCATGCTTTCGAATCAGAGGACGGTAT
>DAOUVA010000278.1 GCA_030667885.1 Phycisphaerae bacterium | reverse complement strand
TACCGCAAAGGGCAGGACAGCAACAAGATTCGCATTCCTTTCGACATTGTTGTCAGGTGCCATTATCATCTTCGTAATATATTGGGTAATGAAAAAGACAGTACTCGCACGATTGGCGAGCATCAGTGAAAGTATTGACGAAGTAATCGAAAAACAAGACTTTTCAGTCCGTACATCTGTATGCGGTTCTGACGAATTGGGTCGGCTGGGAGATAATCTGAACAACATGCTAAAACATGTAGGCAGAATAGAGGAGGCGTTGCAGGCGAGTGAAGAGGAGTACCGTGGTATCTTTGAAGCTATGACCGATGGCCTCAGGATCGGCACTATGGATGGTCAGGTAGTGAAGATTAATCAGGCTTTTGCTCAGATGCATGGTTATTCCCCTGAGGAACTTGCAGCGCTTAGTCCAAAGCACTGGATTGATTCTGAATCTCACAATATCTTCGAGCAATTTATTGAAACGATAAAGGCAGGAAAAGCTTTTAAATGCGAAGGTCGGGATATCCGTAAGGATGGCAGCGTGTTCGACGTGGAGGTGCATGGAGTACCCTGGAATTATCAGGGCAAGCTTCATACTCTAACAATAGTGCGCGACATCACCGAGCGCAAGCAACTTTATGAGACACTCGACCGAAAACAAAAAAACATAGAGGCAATATTTGATGCTGCACCTCTTGGAATGATGTTGGTTGATGACCAGGGCTTCATCAAGCGGGTAAATGATGTATTGGCAAAGTTGGTGCACCGTAACTTCTCGGAGATCATCAACAGACAACCTGGCGAAGGATTGGCATGCATCCACGCATCGGACCAAGCTGATGGATGCGGTAACGGGCCTTCTTGTTCAAAGTGTCCTATCCGCAATATTTTCGAGGGTGTATTGAGTTCATGGCAGGCTAATCGCGGGATCGAAATTCAAGCTGCGCTTTTGATTGACGGAAAGGAAGTTAATCCATGGTTGGAGATCAGCGCCGAGCCTGCCTACATAGATGGAAGCAGGCATGTCGTTTTGGCAATCCAGGATATCACCAAGCGCAAACATACAGAGCAGGCTTTGAGAGAGGCGATGGCACAAGCCAGGATGGCCAATACTGCCAAGAGCCAGTTTCTGGCCACGATGAGTCATGAAATCCGTACACCTATGAATGCAATAATAGGTTTTACCAACTTATTAACAGAATCAGAACTAACCGATGAGCACAAAGAGTATCTTAACCATATCGCGGATTCAGGGCAAAATTTGCTAAGGCTCATAGATGATATACTTGACTTATCCAAAATAGAAGCCAAAAAAGTCGAGGTTAAGATTACTGAGTGCTCATTAGGACAGTTACTCAATTCCGTTGAATCATTGATGATGCCCAAGGCAAAAATCGAAGGACTTGATTTTAAGATCATCGAAGAAAGCGGGCTGCCGGCACAAATACGTACAGACGTAATCCGTGTACGTCAATGCCTTATCAACCTTGTAGGTAATGCTATTAAATTCACCCGGTAAGGACATATCTATTTAAGGGTATCTTCCCATGAAATCGAAAATGCCCCATTCATTCGTTTCGATGTGGAAGATACCGGCATTGGCATCTCTAAAGACAAACAGGAGGAAATATTCGAGACATTTGTTCAGGCTGACAACAGCACCTCTCGTGAGTTTGGAGGTACGGGTCTGGGTCTTGCCATCTCGAAACGGTTGGCGGAGCTTCTGGGCGGACAACTAACTATGACCAGCGAAGTCGGAAAAGGCTCGGTGTTCTCGCTAACTATACCTGCCGGTGTTGACGTAACAAAACAGCCGTTTATGGACAGGCACAATATCACCAGCCGCATAGAGGCCGGGATGGATGAAGTAAAGCAAGCTAAGTTTTCCGGCCACATATTAGTTGCTGAAGATGCAAGAACTAATCAAGTGCTTATTAAATCGCTGCTGAAACGGCTTGGTCTGAAGGTAACTATTGCAGAAGATGGTAACCAGGCAGTGCAGGAAGTATTAACTGAACAATATGACTTGATATTTATGGATATCGAGATGCCAAATATGAACGGCTATGAGGCCACAAAGGCGATTAGAAAAGAAGGATTGAAAACACCGATAATCACTCTGACCGCTTATGCTATGAAGGGCGATGATAAGAAATGTCTTGCAGCCGGATGCGATGACTATATAAGCAAACCAATTGAGGATAAGAAACTTCTTCAGGTCCTAAATAAATACCTATCAGAAGAAAATAAAAATATATGCCGGCAAATTGATTCCGTAAAATCCGATGTCGAACAGCTCAACCGGTTTTGTTCTGAAACTGCATCCTCTGATACTGCAGAGACCAAACCGGCCGATGAACAATATGGTGAACTCCCGGTTGACTTTGCGATAATTAAAAAGATTTATGACGATGAAGAGGTGCTTAACGAGACTGTAAAGATATTTCTTGAAGAAGCCCCGCAGACAATAGAGCTTCTTGCCGGGGCAATAGAGGCTAAGGATTCCAAGAATGTCAAAATACATGCTCATAAGCTAAAGGGGTTAGCCAGGCATGTTGCTGCCAGGAAAATATCCGATATGCTGTACCATCTTGAGACTAAAGGCAGAAAGGAAGAACTGGAAGGCTCTGAGGCGCTTTTTGCCGACATACAGACAGAATTCGATAAACTCAAATCATTCCTGTCTCAACCGAACTGGATCGAATCAGCAGGGCAACAAACCGACCAGAAAAAGATAGAGAAAAAGACATAGGATTAGTCACTTCCTGCAACCTGTAAAATCAAGATAACAAACCTGCTCGAATCAATGTTGAGTTATTTCATTATTGTACTCTTATTGAGCCGTTATGTGTCTCGAGGTGTAGTTTTCCCTGGCCTGTGCCGATTTTTCCGGAGAGTTTGCTTTTGCTTATTTTTCCCACTATCGTTATGGGAAGATCTGTCCTTATAGAGCCGTTATGTGTAGAAATATCAACCTCACCGGAGAAGTTCAATGGCGTTGCAATCTCGATGCCGCCATTGGATGTGATTAGCGAAATATCGCAGACAGACGGAGCTGTTTTCGAGTAATATACCTTTATACTGCCGTTATGAGTTCTCAATCGGGTATCACCTGAAATTTCCCTGCAAACAATTGAGCCGTTATGCGTATGCAGTTCGGCAATGCCCGAAACCTGCTCTGCTGTAATCTTTCCATTGTGGCTTGTACCGTTGAGCCGGCCCGTAATATTCGTTATTTCCACCGACCCATTATGAGTCGTAAGCTCCAGATCGCTCTCATTAGGGACTTGAACATCAAGGCTGACGCTCACGGACTGGTTTGTCCTGACAGTAGGTTTGTTAATCTTGGCGATCAGCCTGTCCCCAAAAGATTCCAGTTTAACTGTCGTCTTCTCAGCCAATTTTTGGGCATCTTCTTCGGTTTTCGCCCGGGCGGTAATAGTAGCCGTAAGATTGCAGTCGGTAATATCGGCACCGGCGATTTTGATTGAGCCATTGTGCGTCTGGGCTTCAAAACTCGAACCGGGTGACAGAGGCGACGACAACCGGACTGTTCGTTCGTATTTTGCCCGCATACCAAAGCCCCCAATATTGATGCAAGAGCCGGCTGCGACTGCCAGAAGGCAAAGAAGTGAAACCAACGACAACTTCTTCAGCAATGCTTTTTCCATTTTTTTACCCTTTCAGTTTATACCTGGTTATTACTTTATTCTTACCGATCCGTTATGCGTCCAGGCCGGTTTAAGATATCTGTTCGTTTCCATTCTCTATTATCCTTAATATTTGTATTCTTTCCATTATTTTATGCATCTTTTGTAAATTAGCCGCCATTTCTATTCAGTAAGCTACCATTTAATTGTTACTGTCTTGTTACGATTATGTATTTTTTTTATTATTTTTGTGTTCTGCTGATATTTCCTGGCAATTCACCTGTTAAAAGCATATTTCCATTAACAATAAGGGGATTTTCCTTGCAGGAAAGCATGTAATTTGTTACATATGGTATTAATATAGCTTGCGCCTGTGCAGTCGGGCATCTTTGGTTTTGAATTCATAAAGCAGGTGCAATTCTTGTAATTTTCAAAAATAGAGGAGGAGTTCGTATGTGTGGTACGGATTTTCAGTTGGAATTTTGCATTTCAATTAACATTCTAATATTTACTTATTAAAGGAGGACAATTATGTGCAGAAAATTGATTTGTTTGTTTACTGTTGTAGTAGTGCTGGGCCTGGCAGGTATGTCGAGTGCTGAAGAAGGTCTGATCGGTGAGTATTATCACGGAAGCGCCGGAGACGCATGGGATGATTTGGTAATGGAGCGATTGGATCCTACGGTTGATTTTGGCTGGGGTGATTTCTCGCCGGAGCCGGGGGTTGTCAATGTTGACGGTTTTAAGGTGCGCTGGACCGGTGAGGTCGAAATACCGAGCACGGGGACCTGGACTTTCTACACGCAGACAGACGACGGGGTAAGGTTGTGGGTGAACGATGTATTGGTTCTTGAAAACTGGACGGACCATGGCAGTACTCTTGACAGCGGTACCATTAACCTCACAGGCGGACAGAGGTATCCGATTGTATTAGAGTTCTATGAGAATGGCGGCGGTGCCTTATGCCACCTGTCCTGGGAAGGCCCAACAATACCCCGGCAGATTATTCCGAGCGGTTATCTGTGGGTTGGCGGGGACAGGCCGAACGCCCATAATCCCACGCCGGCTGACGGTACCCTGCTTCGAGAAACGTGGCAGACCCTTAGCTGGGTGCAGGGGGATTTAGCGGCTTCGCACGATGTGTATATAGGCGACAATTATGACGACGTGGATGCCGGTACCGGCGATACATTCAAGGGCAACTTGACTGATACATATTTCACTACCGGCTTTCCGGGATTTCCTTATCCGGACGGACTTGTTGAGGGCACGACTTATTATTGGCGGGTTGACGAGGTTGAGGCCGACGGCACAACAAAAGCCAAAGGTGATGTCTGGAGTTTTGCGATTGCCCCCAAGACCATCTACGACGCAGAGCCGGCCGATGGCTCCGAAGCCGTAGATCCGAATATAAGCCTTAGCTGGGAGCCCGGTTTCGGTGCAATACTGCATTACGTGTACTTCGGAGATGATTTTGATACTATAAGCAATGCCGCCGGAGGTATGCCATGGGGATCTAACACCTATAAGCCCGGTCCGCTTGAATCGGGGAAGGTTTATTACTGGCGGGTCGATGCATTCCACGGATTCGAGACACATCCGAGCGAGGTCATGAGTTTTTCCACTCCTGGTGGCGTCAGTAGTCTGAATCCTTCTAATGGCGCAGAAAATGTAAGCCAGACACAGATTCTCACGTGGGCGGCCGGAGACAGTTCTGCTTCATACGAGGTGTATTTCGGTACGGATAAAGATGCAGTGCGCATTGCTGCTACAGGTTCGCCCGAATACAAAGGCAGTAAAACCATCGGTTCTGAGAGCTATGATCCCGGTGCAATGGAGTGGGAGAGCGACTACTATTGGCGTGTTGATGAAGTGAAGGCGGACGGAACGACACAGAAGGGCATGGTCTGGAGCTTTACGACGGCCAACTTCCTTATCGTGGATGATATGGAGAGCTACAATGACATCAATGAAGGTGAACCCGGGAGCAACAGGATATATATTGCCTGGGCGGACGGATTTGGTGACCAGACAAACGGCTCTGTCGTTGGTAATGCTAATGCTCCTTTTGCTGAGCAGACTTTAGTTCACAGCGGCAATCAGTCAATGCCCTTTGAATACGACAACGCTGTTGGTAAATCTGAGGCGACCCTTACGCTGACTTCTCCGCGTGACTGGACCGAAAATGGTGTCAATAGATTGACGATTTGGTTCCTTGGCAACATGCTTAATTCTCCTGAACAGATGTATGTGGTTCTCGATGGAAACGCGTTGGTCAATCATGAAAATCCGGAAGCGGCTTCGGGAGCTGACTGGGCCGAATGGAATATCGACCTTCAAGCTTTCGCGGATCAGGGTGTGAACCTTTCCAATGTCAATTCGATTACCGTTGGTCTGGGTAACAGGAGCAATCCGGTTGCCGGAGGTACAGGTATGTTGTACTTCGATGATATTCGACTGAATCGGCCAGCACCGTAAGTAGCAAGTAACAATTAATTGTTTCGTTAATATTTTGATTTGTATAAATTTTGGGCCTATACCAGTTAGGTGTAGGCCCTTTTTTCTGCATTAAGTTTAATCATTTATTGTATATCTAAAAAGACTGACAATATTTGCCGGAGGTGACCTGACATTATT
>DAOUVA010000035.1 GCA_030667885.1 Phycisphaerae bacterium | reverse complement strand
ATCTGGGCAGTACCGCCGGTAGCACTGTTTACATCGTCGAAGTTATACCCGAAATAGACAGAGTGCAGTCTCGCACCTGAACCTGCAGTCCAGGTAAGGTCCATATCCGGGTCCACAAGTCTGGCATTGTCAGGCGGAATCGGCTTCCAGGCAGTATTCGGAGGAATCGTAAAGCTCCAGATATCACCTTTCCACGGGCTGTTCGGCTCGGTGTCATTGACTTCGTCGACTCGCCAGTAGTAAGTTGTTCCGGGAACGAGACCATCCGGAAAAGCGAATCCGGGAAAGCCGGCAACAAAAAATGTTGCGCCCTGGTTGCCCTGGAACGTACTCTCGGCACCTGCGTCAACATCGTCGAAATTCTCACCCATATATACATCGTGCGAAACTGCAAAATCACCCGCCCGCCAACTAAGATTTGCCCAAGTATCAAAATGCATACCACCATTAGCCGGGCTGGGGCCGAGCGCATACGGATATCCAGCTCCTGCTCCTTCCAGGACGGCGAGAATTTCCTCTTCTGAGAGTGGGTGATCGTAGAGGCGAAAATCGTCCATCATCCCGTAGTACCAACCCTCGGCGAGACTGGGCTTGGTGCCGATTGTGAATTTGGTAACTCCGGTCATGGGCATGGTCATGCCGGTGCCGCTTAACCACAGGACCCCGTTGAGATATATCATCTGCTCTCCGGTGTCGGCATTCTTGACCAACGCCCAGTGCTGCCAGGAACCCTCGAATTCATCGGGCGTAGCAGCTTGGTTGATTCGGTCGTACCCGCCTGCGGTTGTTCCGCCTGTGTCGAAGTACACGGTACCATCGCTCCAGGGAACGTGGGCGCACATGACCCTTGACTCGTTATTGGGAGGGTCTTGAAATGCTCCGAAGATAAAGTTGGCCTGTGGCTGAGCTTCCGGGTCGCCATATGCCCAGAACGTAACGGTAGCCTGAGTTTCAATAGACGACCATGCTTCAGCCGGAATGTCCACGTAGGACGATCCTTCGAATTTTAATGCAGAACCAAATTGTCCGGCCTCCCATATCGGCTCCGTTATAGTCCCATGATGTCCGAAACCCGATGAGTCGTTGGCAACCGTACCGCTACCCTCATCCAGCTTCCACCAGCCGACGAGCTCGGCCTTAGCAGTGCCCGTCAGAGCCACATTCAAGACCAAAACAAAAGAAACAAGATAAAATAATTTCTTAGACATAGTAATCCTCCTTCAAAAAATATAGATTGTTAATTGAAATGAAAACGATTCACCACAAAATACAATGCTCTTTAAACCCATCTCCTCTCTCACTTTAAAGATTGTAGATACTGTTTCAGTTTTTAAACAATAAGCCACAGGTTATTTCTACATTATTTATAACAAATCAGCTAATTTCCCGTCAAGGAAAAACTATCAGGTTATTCATACTTTTTTTGATATAATGAACAATCGAAATGCCAGTATGCGATGAATCAATATGATAGGCTCATAGGCTCGCGGTCTCTGCTGTGCTGACGATAAATTGTAACTCCTTTACAGCCAAGCTGATAAGCTAATTTATAGGCCTTATCAATAGAGACTACCGTTGCTTTTTCGCTGAAATTTATGGTTTTACTGACTGCTGCGTCGCAGTGCTGCTGAAATGCCGACTGCATGCGAATATGCCATTGAGGATTTATATCATAGGCGCTCTTAAATATCCTGCGTATTGCAGGTGGGATTTGGGGTATCTTTTGAATACTGCCGGTTTTAGCAATTTGAATTTCGAGTTTTTTGCTGTAAAAACCATGAGAATCAGCTACTTGTTTGAAAATTGGATTTATCTGGAGCAATTTTGAGCCATCTAAAATCTGGCGGACAAACACCGGAGAGTAAGCCGGCTCAATGCCGGAAGAACAATCTGCGATGATACTTATCGTGCCGGTCGGAGCTATGCAGGTAAGGCAGGCATTACGTACCTTTTTCTTTCTTTTAGTTCGCCAGATGCTGTTGTTCCAATTTGGAAACGGCCCGCGCAGGTCGGCAAGCTCACCGCTGGCTTTGCGGGCGTATTTATTTATAAAGCCCATAAGCTCGGAGCCGAAATCGATGCCCCGCTTTGAATCATAAGGTATCCCGAGCTGGAACAAGCAGTCCGCGAATCCCATAACTCCCAGTCCGATTTTGCGATTTCCCTGAGACAGACGAATGGTATCCCTGACGGGGTATTCACACACATCGATAATGTTGTCCAGAAATCGTACGGCTAATCTGACAGTCTCAGCCAATGCCGGCCAATCCATTTCTGTTTTGCCATTGGAGACGTTCACGAATTTGGTAAGGTTGATACTGCCTAACGTGCAGGCCTCGTAAGGCAGCAGCGGTTGTTCGCCACAGGGATTCGTTGCTTCTATTCGACCCAGCGAAGGAGTTGGATTGTCACGGTTGATTCGGTCTATAAAGACTACGCCCGGCTCACCGGTTGCATGTGCGAATTTGACTATCATTTTCCAGATGTCACTAACAGTAAAATATTGGCCTGCCCGTTTGGGGGCAGGTCTGCCTTTGCCGGCGAGTTTGTGTAAATCGTTAATTGTGTAGTTTGTAATGTCAATTCGCCGCGGCAATAAGTACCTCTGCTGATTGCGGGGATTTGTTACCGTATGCAGCGTTTTGCCGGATTTGAGTACTTTCTTCATCCAGTCATCTGTGATTTTGACTGAAATGTTGAAGTTCGTGAAGGCGTCCAGATTTTGCTTGGCGTGAAGAAATTTCAGTATGTCCGGATGTTCGATTCCCATCATACCCATATTTGCACCACGCCGAAAAGCACCTTGCTGGATTGCGTTGGTCGTCTCGGAAAGGACACGCCAAAAACTAATCGGTCCCGATGTTGTGCCGCCGCTGGAGGCAACTCGGTCCCCTGCAGGCCTTAATTTATCGAAGGAAAAACCTGTGCCTCCGCCGGCCTGCTGAATCAGGGCAGTTTGCTTAACCGTCTCGAATATGCCTTCTATGCTGTCTTCAATCGGCAGTACAAAGCAGGCGCTGAGCATTTTCCGGCGTTGTGCGTTCATAAGAGCAGGGGAGTTAGGCAGAAATTTTAACGATGCCATCAAATCGTAGTATTTTCGTTGCCATTGTCTAATTCCACTGTCATCTGCGCCATATTTGCCTTCAGCTTCGGCTATCAGTGAAGCCACCCTGCTAAAAAGCTGGGCCGGTGTCTCGATGCACTTACCGTCCTGGTTTTTAATTAGATACCTGCTTCGCAAGACAGTCAAAGCATTTTCACTAAGCACAGGGGCATTTCCAGGCGGCGGATGAATATGTAATTCAGCCATAAAGAACCTTAACTTTTAATATTGTATAGCCGATTACGGATAGATTCCTGTTGCATAGGAATGAAAAGGCTAAACTATAGAGTCTTTTTTTCTTATCCACTTAAAACGAAATACCTCACGAATCCTTTCTCTGAATCGTACCCCCAGACGCTGTGTGCTTGTCTTAAACTCCATTCGGCTTAAGTCGTTCAAGTTAGGCTTGGCTGGAGATCTTCCGAATACTGTCAACAAAACAGCAGCAAGGAAGCTGAAAAATGAATTTATCTTTGTTCGGACACGCATAATCAGGATTCGTGGTTTTCCTGGACGCGATAAGTATTTTCCATCAACTATAAAGTTATCTTTGTACGGCTAATTTAAGACCGTCTAACAATTCCCGGCCGGTCCTGCTTCTCAATTCGGATTTGGAGAACAATTGATGTCTGTCCAGAATTTCCGGTTCGTCATCAAAATATCTTTGCACTGCCCCGATACCGCCTTCGACAGCGCCGCTGGTATTGTATTGTCCGTCTAAAAGCCACGAGCTGAACTCGTCATCGTATTCGGCTGGGAAAATAAGCGCCACTACATATTTATCATCATCATATTTAGATAAATGTACTTTCGCTCGGCAGGGGGGGGTGATTTTGTCAGCCAGGCAGACAAGTTTTTTGAAATCTCCTCTGGCTGATTCGAGAGCATTCGAGTAAAAAAACATCCCTGCCTCAAGCTGGAAAGTCTGAGCCGGTACACCTTTTAATTCGAGGGTGCCATCTGGGTAAGCTCTGTGTATTTTATAGACCTTATTGTGCTTGTATTTCTCACTTTCGAGAAGTTCAGCTACCTCTTCAGCGGTAAAGCCGACGCCTGTGTGGTCGCCGAAGTCGAAGATGTACAGCCCGATGTATTTTTCGCTATTTTTTAACTTTGGTAGTTCCATAATCTGGTATTATAACCTCGGTTTGTATTGATTGCACGCATTTTCTGATTGCAGAAACTGTGTAATAATCATCTAATATGTTTGAAAGTTTCTTTTTTTTATTTTTTTAGCTTTCCAAAAGCTGTATGTTACCATATACTTTGAATTGTATTTTATGCCACACCTTTGGAAATCCAGAGATATTAGCTGGAAGAGTGGTTTTTGTTGAAGTGTTTTTTGAGAATAACTGTAAAATATGTGAATGTAGCAGTGCGGCGAGCAATGGTAGCCGGGATGCTGAAA
Source organism: Phycisphaerae bacterium (assembly GCA_030667885.1). Taxonomy (GTDB): domain Bacteria; phylum Planctomycetota; class Phycisphaerae; order Sedimentisphaerales; family Anaerobacaceae; genus NIOZ-UU13. The sequence goes on along the minus strand of DAOUVA010000035.1, from coordinate 10,265 downwards.
TCAATAATTATGTTTAAGATTTGAAAGAGGAAAAAGAAGTGAATATCTCTGTAGGAAATTTGTCGCACGATGCAACCGAAGAAAGCTTACGCGATGCTTTTGCAGCCTTTGGTCAAGTTGAATCTGTCAATATTATAAAAGATAGATTCAGCGGTGAATCCAGAGGTTTTGGATTTGTAGAAATGCCCTCTAAGCAGGAAGCAGAAAAGGCTATCGAAGAAATGAATGGTAAGGACTTGATGGGTCGCGCTGTAAGTGTTAATGAGGCCCGCCCCAAGAACGATAGCCGTGGCGGCGGCGGTGGCGGTGGTGGTCGCGGTGGTTATGGCGGCGGCGGTGGCGGTCGCGGTGGTCGTGGCGGCGGCGGCGGTGGCGGCGGTCGTGGCGGTAGTCGCGGCGGCGGTGGCGGCGGTGGTCGAGACCGTGGCGGCAGCGGCGGCGGTGGTCGGTACTAACAATCGGGTATTGTCAAAATAGTCGCATTCACATAATTGATCATTCTGTTATAATGGATGAAAGAGAGTCGGCATGAGAATGACCGCTCTCTTTCCTCTGTTTAAAAAATGGTATAGCGGGGTGAATGTCTGCACGCTTTTTCACAAATAGCTGGCTTTTTATAAGTTCCATTATAACTACAATATTTTCGATTTCAGCTTTTTCTTTATCTCAGAAACACATCATGGCTATGCATCGGTATTGATTGAATAAATATTGAAACACTGGGTAAATTACTTACTTTAATTTTGAATAAATATTACTGTTAGTACGTATATATATTCGGATTAAAGTAAAGAATATCCTGGTAAGGAATCTGAAATGACTAACGGGGCAGCAGCGGCAATCGCACAAGCGATCAAGGCATCTGGTGCTATTGTCCGTGTAGAACCAACGTATTTTATGACGATATTAGATAAAGTGGACAATCCTTTGGTTGTGCATTCCGAGAGCAAGTTTTTCTCTACAAAGTATCACTACCTTACAAGTTATAAAGGGCTCATATTTTACACAAAATCCACTGCCCCCCTGATGCTTAGGCCAAGTGTAGAAATAATCCGGGCGAAAAGTATATGGATTCCGGGATAGAAATGATTTTCCTGCAGTATGAACGTAAGCTAATTATTGACTTTTAGCCTCGCAAATTTTCGTTTGCCGACACGGATTATCATGCCATCTTTGGGGGTGATTTCGGTGTTCGGGTTGTCCAGCTTTTCCCCGTCGATGCCTGCGGCGGACTGCTTTATCATTCGCTTAGCTTCGCCGCCACTTGATACAAGTTGGCAATGTAGCAGTAGTTTGCTTGCAGAAACAGGTTCAGCAGTTATATCAATATCAGGTATTTCATCCGGCAATTGGCCCTTTGCGAATACCTTGTCGAATTCTGCGGCGGCGGCTTGTGAGGCCGGCTCATCGTAGAACTGGCTGACAATTGTTTTGCCTAACAAGACTTTAGCTTTCTTTGGGTGCGTCTTATCGGGATTGACGAGTTCGGCGATATGTCCGGTCGTCAGGTCGGTAAGGAGTGTAAAGTAGTTTTCCATCATATCGTCTGATATACTCATGACCTTGCCGAACATATTGTTCGGTTCGTCTGTTACGCCGATATAATTGTCTTTGGATTTACTCATTTTCTCTTTGCCGTCCAGGCCTACGAGTATGGGCATAGTTATTACAATCTGCGTCTTCTGGCCATATGCTTTTTGTATATCCCGTCCGACGAGATTATTGAATGTCTGGTCCGTGCCGCCGAGTTCTACATCGCTTTTTACCATCACTGAATCGTAACCCTGCATTAAAGGATAAAGAAACTCGTGCGTATAGACATCCACATCCGCTTGCATACGTTTTTTAAAAGTATCACGCTGAAGCATCTGGGCGACGGTTTTTTTGGCGGCTATTTGGATTAGCTCTATCAAAGTCAGCTTTGCAAGCCATTCGCTGTTGTACCTGATTTCAAGCTTCTCTTCGGAAGTATCCAGGATTTTGCCGGCCTGCTCGAAATATGTTTTTGCGTTTTCCTGTATTTGCTCTGGTGACAAAATAGGACGAGTTGAATTTTGGCCCGTTGGGTCGCCGATTAGTGCTGTGTAATCGCCGATAATCAGAATGGCTTTGTGGCCGAGGTCCTGGAACTGCCGCATCTTTCTCAATACTACCGTATGGCCGAGGTGAATATCAGGGCTGGTGGGATCCAGGCCGAGTTTGATTCGCAATTGCCTCGATTCTTTAGATGCTTCAGTGAGCTTCTGGGCCAATTCGGCCTCGGAGAAGATTTCTACCGTGCCGCGTTTTAGTAGGTCAACCTGCTCTGCAATTGTCTTTGCCATATATTTTTCTCTGAAAACTAAGTTATGTTGAAATTGTGATTATAAGCCGTTGGTATAAAATTGGCAAGTACCGGTTTAGCTACTCAAAGAATCGGTAGTAATTTGCACCTATTGTTGGATATGTGCTTGTTCGCCTGCGACGCCGCCGGAAACTATAAACGTCATTACCTCGGAGCTTTCGATATTCAACGGTGTAACGGCCTCTTTGGGAAAAATCAGGACATTGCCTGCGAAGTTGTACGACTGAGGAAGATAGACGGCGACATGGTCCTTGAGTCCGAGATTATCGAGGTTTTCTCTTGTCATAAAACCTATTATCTTTGCATTAGAGGATGTTCCGAGCGTTACCAATACCGGCTTGTCGAATTTCTTCTTTTCGCCGGCAAATGCTTCCACCAGGTCTCTAATGGCACTGTAAAGCATCTTGACCAATGGAACTTTAGTGAAGACCTTATCCAGGAGGCCAAAGAGCTTTTTTCCTACGAAATTCGATGCGAACAAACCAATAAGAAATATGCTGCCAATCGTAATAAAAAGCCCCACTAAAAGCCTCAAAATGGCATATGGTATAAATGTCAGGTAATCCTTAAAGAATGTGTCCAAGCTGGTAAAAACATAGACAATGATAATTATCGTAACCCCAAGGGGGACGAAAACCAGAAGACCTCGCAGGAAGTATTTCAAAAATCTCTTCATTAGTCGACTCCATTCAAATATGTATTTTTTTGTAAGTAATTTTGGACATAGTCTTTGACGGCGTTTTCGAGGGTGGTTATTTCTTTGTCGAATCCGGCTTTACGGAGGCTGGTTATATCGGCTTCGGTGTAATATTGATACTGGTTACGGATCGATTCCGGCATTTCGATGTATTCTATATTAGGCTTTTTATCCATAGCTGCAAAAACCGCTTTAACTAAATCGTTCCAGCTTCGAGCTTTGCCGGTACCGAGATTAAACAAGCCGCTTATCTGTGGATTATCGTAAAAATACAGCGTCATTTCAACAGCATCTTTAACGTAAATAAAATCACGTAACTGCTCGCCATCAGCGTATTCGGGTTTATATGATTTGAAGAGGCGAACTATGCCGGAGGTGTTAATCTGCTCGAAGGCCTTAACCACGAAGCTTCTCATATCGGCCTTGTGGTATTCGTTCGGCCCAAAAACGTTGAAATATTTAAGGCCTGCGATATTCTTCAAAAGGCCGGCTCTGCGTGCCCAGAGGTCAAAAAGCTGCTTGGAATAGCCATACATATTCAGAGGTCTGAGGTTTTCTATTTTCTCCAGGTCATCTTTGAAGCCGGATTCCGCCTCGCCATAAGTCGCCGCGCTGGAAGCATAAATGAAGCGAACGTTATCGGCCGTTGCCCACTGGGCTAAAAGCTTGCTGTATTCGTAGTTGTTTTTTATTAGATATGAGGCGTTTGTTTCAGTGGTATCTGAACAGGCACCGAGGTGGAAAACGGCCTCAATAGAGCCATTGAGCTTATCTGTGATAATCATTTCGAGGAAATCATCTTTTTCTACATAATCAGTGAATGACAGATTGCACAGGTTTTTCCACTTCTGATCTGTGCCAAGCTCGTCAACGACAAGGATGTCCGTAATTTGCCTTTTGTTAAGGGCCGCGATTATTGCCGAGCCGATAAAACCGGCTCCACCGGTTACTATTATCATTTTATATTTCCTTTAACGAGGCTCTATAAATGCAGGTCCATAAAAAACGCAGGTTTAACACTCAAAATATACCCAAATGTTTGGGAATAACACATTAGATTCCTTCAAAACCGCAAAGTCTTATAATTGAAAGATTCTCTCTCTATAAAGCATATTATGATGTTTCAGATGTGTCAAATATTTAAGGATTTGGCAGGTATAAAAAAAGCCGTCCAGGAATGAACGGCCAGACATAAACAATAAAAATTCAGTTGTTTAACACAAAGCGATATAGCTTGCAATTGCAAGAAATAAAATTCGCTTTTTGTTAAATGTGAATGGAATCCATGTTTCGTAATAGAATTTGCTCATAATCGTCCCCTCTCGGAAAAAAATTTGCAATTCATAGCTTTTTTATTATGATGGTATTATACCAGAATTAGATATCAAAAGCAAGATAAAATATCGCATACCTGGCATAAGTCTATATATACCAAGTGGTTATGTATTCAAAAAAAGTAATATTATATTTGCAATACGGGCATAAATCAGGCTAATTTCCAATCTTGATTTTTCCGAGATGGTACCAGCCATCCGGCTGTTTTCCGGATATGGCAAGCTTAACTTTGGGCTTATTGGAGAGTGGGTCGATAATGCCTATTTGCAGGTCATATTGGCCCCGAGGCATATCAGATGGTATTAGAACTGAATTGTCGTAAAGATTATCGCCCGGCAGCCAGGTTCGGATATCAGCGCCGGTTATTAAGATTTCAGCTTTTTCATCGTTTTTGAGACGAAGAGCGAGAGAGAATTTCTTATAACACGGTGCGACACCTTTGTTGTCCCACCATGAAGTGAAAGACATTTTACTGCTTGGATTCGCCCTGTCTGGGTATGTAAACTTGCGGAGTACAAGTCTGTAGCCCATTTTATTCAGCCACCTGTTGACCGAAGGCTGCCATTCGCTCGGCACCGGCGAGGATTTGGCGTTGAAAGAAGAAATGTGCCACTTGAGGGATTCATCTATTATATGGTCAACGTCCCATCCCATATCTTTCCAGTGCCGCATCACCCAGCAAACCTCAAGGGTAACGGGAGCTTTTTTCCAGGTGTCCTTCATGCCGAAGTTGATGATAGCCTGGGGATAGGAATCGTTCATGTGCGACCAGGTGGGACTGAATCCTCCCATATCCCCGAGACAATCGATCCTCCAGCCGAGGTCCGCTCTGGAGAGGCCGTAGCTGTTCGTTTTCTTGTCAGTCAAAAGCATAACAAGAGGTATCTTCTTAAAGGAGTCGGTATAGGCATTGACCAGTGCCTCCATTGTTTTCTGCCTGAGCAAATCAGAACCTGCGCCTTCACCCCATGCTCCGACAATTGATACGTCCACGCTTTCGAGGTCCGGGTGCCCATCATAGCGCTGGCCAAGAAGTCTTATCATATCGCCGAAATGCTTTACGTACCATGGGTGTTCAGGGTCAACCTGCCACTTCTTCTCGGGCCAATCTTTCCTATCTCCAACCATTTCACGATACCATTGCGGAACATCGTTTTCGGTACCTGTTCCATAAGGGGCGATGCGCAGCATTAGAGTCTGGCCACGCTGACGAGCTGTTTTAAGGGCTGTATCTATCAGGTCCCATCGATATTTGCCCATTTGCGGTTCGATGAACCTCCAGTAAATTCTGAAATACGCAATAGTTGTCATCGGGTGGTCTTTATTTTCCAAATTGCCGTCAAATTCCTGATAAACTATGGGTTTGCCCTCTGTCCAGCCTTTTGCCGCGTTTAAATCATCGCCGTTGAATCTCTGAAAGGTCATAAAGCCGATACCGGGATTTGTCAGGACATCGTCGATTTCCTTTGGGCGAACTATAACGGTTTCCTGTGCCAGGACCTGAACACAGGATGCTGCGATTAATACGGTTGCAAATAAAATGCCTGCGATTAAACGTGAGATATTCATAATAAATATTCCTTTGTCTTTATATGAAACTGTTTGTTGAAAATCTCAGTCTGCTAAGCAGCAGAGTCGATAATAGAAGGATACTTATGACAGATTCGAGATGTCTATTCCGGCCGGAAACCGAACTCATGGCCAACTCCTTTAAAACTATATACTTGACCCGGATAAGAAGATACATTATATTTTTATTAGATTTTGTGTCAATGAAATTAAGTTTATCGTTATTGTTGACAAAACAACTCGGATGATGCTATAATACTGAGAATATAAATTAGGAGATTAATATATGACTGAATATACGCAATATCTGGGGTTTTGGACGCCTGGTCCACTTGAGCTTATCATTATTCTTGTTATCGCGGTGCTTCTGTTCGGCAGGCGGCTGCCCGAGATTGCCCGTGGTCTGGGTAAGAGTATGACAGAGTTCAAGAAGGGAATTAACGAAGTAGAAGAAACCAAGGATGATTTAGTAAATGACGTCAAGGAAATGGGCAATGAAGTGGCCAAAGAAGCCAAAAGTGCCGCCGGTATTGATGAGTCAGAAGATGCTATGAGCTAACCCTCCTCAGATATGAACCATCTCGGACTCCCTCTTGTCTCTAAAATGGGCAAAAAAAAAAAGAAGAAGAAACAATACCCCCTCGATAGTACTATGAGTCTGGGCGACCACCTTGAGGAACTGCGCTCGCGGTTGATTCTTGCTTTTGGCGGCCTACTCATCGGAGCAGCAATTTGTCTGTGTTTCGGCACGCAGATAATCAAATTCATCCAAAAACCATATGCCGATTTAGTTCAGCCCCAAGACGCCGAAACCCCAACAAAAGACAAAACAATAGAACTCATAGAAAATCTTTTTAACGGTATAAATCAGAAATTAGCCGATGATCCAAACACCCCAAACATTGATCAGGAAACCGAGAAATTCGTTTCTATGTTTTGTACAGAGGTCCTTGTCGCAATAAGTAATGATCCGAACTTTACTTTCAACAGCCCATCATCAGATCAGATATCTCCTCAACGTCACCTTCAAGTACTCCGCCCGGCTGATGGCTTCATCAGTTATATCAAAATCTCTTTAATCTCTGGTCTTATCCTAACATCACCATGGGTTTTCTATCATATATGGATGTTCGTTGCGGCAGGACTTTACTCGCATGAAAAAAGATATGTTCACACAGCCGTGCCATTTTCCGCAGCATTGTTCGTAGCGGGTGCTTTGTTTTTCGTTCTTGTTGTAGCGCCCCTAACGCTTAAGTTCCTTGTGGGGTTCAATGAAGGCGTGCTTGGCGCCAGGTCCAATTTTACTTTTGCCGACTATATTTCATTCATCACGATGCTCATGCTGGTTTTCGGTGTGGCTTTTCAAACACCTGTAGCGATATTTTTCCTAACCAAAACCGGTTTGGTATCAATCGCGAGCTTACGCAAATCAAGAAAATTTGTTCTGCTTGGCATATTTGTAGTAGCGGCTATGGCCACTCCTCCGGATCCAGTCTCTCAGGTGACCCTGGCTATACCGCTTTATGCCCTGTTTGAGTTAGGAATACTGCTGAGTAGCATTTCTCAGAAAAAGAGAGAAAAACAAGACAACAAAGATTAATTCTGATCATCCTACGTAGTGTACATATTTTACCAAATGTATGTTAACACTGATTAATACAAACAGAATGGTACCTCCGATAGGCCCAATTGGATTGGACTATATTGCTACGAGTGCCAAAAGAGCCGGGATTGATGTTGAGATAGTGGATTTATGCCTGTGTGATGATCCGTTGAAAATGCTTGAGGGATATTTTGGTGCACATAGCCCGCAATTGGTGGGTATTTCGTTTCGCAATACGGATGATTGTTTTTGGCCGAGCGCCAGATGCTTTGTCCCTGACCTGGCTGAGACTATAAGTAAAATACGTAAAATGACCGATGCGCCAATTGTAATCGGCGGAGTCGGTTTTTCCATCTTTGCCCGGCGCATTGTGGAATATACCGGTGCGGATTTCGGGATTTGCGGTGATGGTGAGCAGGCAATAGTGTCACTTTTCAACGAGTTACAGCAATCGAGATGGTTTGAACGTATCGAAGGATTAATTTGGCGAGCCAATGGGGAGATTTACAGCAATCGGCCAAGCTGGCCTAATCCACTTTCTTTGCCGACAAATCGCGACCAAATCGATAATCTGACTTACTTTGAGAAGGGGGGGCAATGTGGTCTTGAGACAAAGCGCGGCTGTGACCGTGGATGTATTTATTGTGCCGACCATTTGTCCAAAGGTGCGGCAATCAGGCTCCGTGAGCCTTCAGAGGTTGCTGATGAAGCCCAATCCCTAATAGCCCAGGGAATTGAGGTATTGCACTTGTGTGATGCTGAATTTAACATTCCATTGAAGCATGCGTATGCGGTCTGTGAAGAGTTTATTCGGCGCTCGATTGGTAAAAGCCTGAGCTGGTACACATATATGTCGGTGATTCCTTTTGATGCTGAGCTTGCTAAAGCAATGAGAAAAGCCGGTTGTATAGGTATTAATTTTACAGGCGACTCGGCGAGCTCTTTGATGCTTAAGACTTACAACCAGCCTCACAATAAAGACGACCTTGCCTTAGCAGTGCGTTGGTGCCGTGATAATGATATAAAAGTTATGATAGATTTGCTGCTCGGCGGGCCGGGAGAAACGCCGGAGACGGTTTCACAGACCATTGATTTTATTAAGCATATTGACCCTGATTGTGCCGGTGCATCACTTGGTATCAGAGTTTATCCCGGTACTCCAATGGCCAATATTATGGCAAACGAAGGTCCGGGGGAGACTAATCCTAATATCCATCGAAAGTATTCGGGGCCTGTTGATCTTTTCCAGCCTACCTTCTATATATCGCAGGCTTTAGGTCAACAGCCGGCAAGGCTCGTGAAAGATTTTATTGCCGGTGATAAAAGATTTTTTGAGCCGACAGAGCCGGAAGCGGTTGAGGGTGGTCAATCGAAGGACCACAATTATAATGATAATCTGGAACTGGCCGAAGCAATTAAGAATGGTCAGCGGGGTGCATATTGGGATATTCTGTGTAAGCTTCGAGCTGATTAGTCAAGAACAATCTCATCCTGATATGCCGGGACAACTACCTGCCAGCCTGTTTTCTCCCTGATGTAATCGCCGAATGCGTGAGCGCTTTTGGTTTCACCGTGTACGACGAAAACTTTACGGGGCGGTGTTTTGAGCTTGCTTAACCAGGTAAAGAGTTCATTCCTGTCCGCATGAGCTGAAAATCCGTTTATGCGTGCAATTCTTGCTTTGACCTGATGATTCTGGCCGTGTATTCTTATTTCCTTTTTGCCGTTTATAATCAGTCTGCCGAGTGTACCCTCGGCCTGATATCCGACAAACATTATGGTGTTTATTGGGTTTGAGATATTATTGACCAGATGGTGTTTGATTCTTCCGCCGGTACACATTCCGGAACCTGCAATAATAATGCACGATTCTGAAATATGGTTGATTCTTTTCGATTCGTCGGCAGTTCCTGTTATTTTTAATTCAGGGAATTTGAAAGGAGATTCGTTGTGACGGACATGTTCGGTCATTTCTTCATCGAAAAGCTCTCTGTGATTCTGAAAGACTTTTGTGATTCTTGAAGCCATCGGACTGTCTAAGAAAACTTTCAAACGCGGAATTGCGTTTTCGAGCATCAGCTCATTAATATAATATAGAAGCTCCTGTGAGCGTTCGAGTGCAAAGCTTGGTATTATAATGTTGCCGCCGGGTCTTGTTGAGTTGATAACATCGGCAATCAATTTCTTGGTATCTTCTTTTGCCTCATGGACCCTGTCTCCGTATGTTGATTCGATAAGTATGTAGTCGGCCTGCTCAAAAGAAGCGGCGTTCTGAACAATAGGCCTGTCCGGTCTGCCCATATCACCGGAGAACAAGATAGTTCTTTCCTGGCCGTTTGCTTTTGCCTTAATTTGTATTATCGATGAGCCGAGAACATGGCCGGCATCGAAAAAGGTTGCTTCAAGGCCATCAGCAAGATGTATGGGCTGTTTGTATTTCACCGGTGAAAAAAGCGGACAGCAAACTTCGACATCCTCAGTAGTGTATAGCGGCTTTACAGGAAAAGGACCTTTTCTGCCTTCTCTCTTGTGTCTTTTAAGCTTGTATTCGGCATCTTCTTCCTGTATTTTGGCTGAATCAAATAAAATTATTTGTGCAATCTCTCCGGTTGCGGAAGTGCCGTATATTTTACCTTTGAATCCTTCTTTAACTAGCTTAGGGAGAAGGCCGCAATGGTCCAGGTGTGCATGAGTTAAGAGGACGTCGTTTATACTGT
>DAOUVA010000059.1 GCA_030667885.1 Phycisphaerae bacterium | reverse complement strand
CATAGTACCCTGATCTACAAGTGACCAGCCGTTGTAATTGCTGTCGTTAAAATCTTCTGACAAAAGAATCTGGGGGGCCGGAAGGGCCATGGCCAGTATCGCCTCACCAAGGGCCAACATATCGACGCGTGGAAAATCCAAGCCGGTGTTTGTCACGTTGTCGTCTTCATCGTCACCGTCATTGATATGGACAGCTGTATCCTGGAGCAAAGCAGTAAACTCATTCACCGTCAGCCGTCGTCCTAAATGCTCTTGTGCTAACTGCTGCGCCAGAACAGCAATCCCTGCAATATGCGGGGAGGCCTGGCTGGTACCATGGTAAGTACTCAAACCGCCCGTCGGGCCGGCTCCGGTGATCGGTGCCCCGGGAGCAAAGACTGTCGTCAGTGTCTCATGACGCTGCGAGAACGGAGCAATACGGTCCGCATCGGTTGAATAGGCAATCGCACCTTCTTTAGTGTAGGTGAAGCCACCGGCGTTCGAGTCGTAAACAGCACCGACTGACAAGCTGTTCGGATCAGCTGCCGGATAGCTGACACCTTGGGCTTGGGTAATGCCATCTTTATAGAACTCATTGCCAGAAGCTGAGACGACTATAACATCCAGTGCAGCAAGTGCAGCCAGTTCGTCGCCTAAACCGTAGAGTGAACCAGCCGTTGACCAGTTGTTGCTGTCCCCCAAAGACATATTGACACTCGCGATGTTATATGCTGAAGCATTGATGACTACCCACTGCAACGCACTCTCAACCCAAGAGAAGTAACCTTCACCTTTGTCATCTAAGACTTTCAAATGTATTATGTCAGCCCCCGGAGCCATACCAGTGTAGGTTGAATCACTGGAAGCAACGATGCTCGATACGTTCGATCCATGTCCACGCATATCATTGGCATCGTTATCATTGTACGCATAATCCCATTGGTAGACAATACGATCTGCTACGCCGTCGTGGTCAATATCTGGACCAAAGAAGGGATGATCAACATCGATGCCAGTATCGAGTATGACTGTAGCAAAGCCAGCACCATCGATGTCAGTAAACCGCAGATCGGCCCGGAACGGGTCCATATTAATCAACGAACCCGACTCAATAGTGTTCGGGAAGACGGTAGTACTGGCGGAGGTCCACACCTGTATGCTAGGCAGGTAAATCGGCGCGTCAGATCCAGTGGTCGTGATTATCCCCATCAATCCTTCTGGTATGTTGGCTGTCTCATCATTTGCATTATCATCATCTACCAATAAAGTAAAGATCGGCTCGTAAGCTTCGATATTGGGAATAGCTGGCTGGGCTATTTCCGAGCTAATCTGCTCCTCAACTTGTTCGTTTGTATCCAGCAACTCAGCATATTGAATTTCCTGCTGCGTATTGACAAGAAGGGTGTCATGAAGTGGTTCAAGAGTAATATTAAGTAAACTATCGGCCGAAAGCAGAATCCGCGGCTCAAGTTGCTCAAGGTGGAGCAGAGGCTTAACTGAAGCGGAATCTTTATCCCCAATTCCAAGATATTTTCTCACCGGAAGCATAATTGGATATTAAAGACACCTCACACAAAAACTTAAAAAATCACGCTATATTATTAATACCACAAATAGTAGGATTTTGCAAGCAAAATTTGGTTTTTTTGTGCCGTCATTAAGTATTAACGCTATGTACAAGTTTTTATAAGACTAATCCGAACTTTTGTGCTTAAGGCAGAAAAACAACCTTGTTTTCAGGCTAAAAAACGCTATTTGAAAAACCTATACACGACGTTATACGTATTACACCTGATAATCAAGATTTGTTCCTGCCATTAATTCACCCAAGCTAAACAGTTACGTGTTAATGTTTTGCTGTTCGTTATCTCTAATTATCGCTGGTATTTCCTTTTCTCTCATCTGAGAAATTTCCAGCCGGGCCGCCGGCCGTAAACAAAACTGCAAATCGTGTCACCAGGGCCCCTAAAAGCACATATCCAAGGACAACCTGTATGCTAAGTAATATATGTCCCCAGAAACTCTGCGCGTTTGCATACATATCACCAAATCCTAACGTTGTCATGGTAACTATCGAAAAGTAAAGTGCTCGCAAAGGCACAAGCCACCATGCAATCTTCAGCCCATATCTGTCCACAAATAAATTACTTACAATGCCAGGACGATTTTGGACACCCATAAGATAGTGGTCGATAGAACCCCAAACGTAATAAATAGCCGCAAAGAGTATTACCAACTTAAAGAAAAGAGTTATGATTTGCTTAGTAGATAGACCGTAGTCGCTTATCTGCCAGAATCCTTTAACCGGAATTCGCAGCCGGGGATGTTCCTCATACCACTGCTCCCAGTTCATCCGCCTTATATTGTATTCCAGAAGCTGCTTTGTCCCGGTATCTACCCGTACACAATCAAGAGCAACACCGCGAAAATTTGTATTGCGGTTCACATGGCACGTCCAGAACAGAGTTGAACCATCAACGATAGCCTGTTCAAAGTTCGAGTTTTCCAGATGCGCCTTGACAATAAACGCACGTTCAAGATGCGCATACTTGAGATTCGCATCTTCCAGATGAGTATAACAAAGATTCGTGTGGTCCAGATGGGCACGCCTGAAGTCAGCACCTGACATATAGGCACTACTTAAGCTTGCATCTTCCAGATGGCATTGCACAAGTGCAGCATTTTCCAGATGGCAATTGCTTAGATCTGCGTTTTGCAAATTAGCCTCATATAAGTATGCACCCGCCAGATGAGCATGATACAGGTAGCTGCCTTCCAGATGCGCGTGACGTAAGTGCGCCCCTTCCAGATGCGCCGTACTAAGGTCTGCCCCTTTTAGATAAGCATCGCTGAGATTTGCTCCCTCCAAATTCGCTCCTTTTAGGTTCACTCCGTCAAGACAGACACCTTTAAGACTCGCCCCCTTAAGAAGAATATCCTTCCGGCCGCTCTGTTTTCGCCATTCATTCCACTCTGTAGTATCTTTCTTTTCAGAGCAGCGCAGCAGCATCTCGTATTGCTCTTGATTAAACATCCGTTCATGCTTCTGGTTTGTATCGGGTCCTTTTGATGCCTCTTCAGCCATTGTTTACTCTCCGGTTTAAACTAGCTATATGATTGTGTTTTTTGATATCGAATAGCAAACCTAAGTATTTTTATCATAAATTCTTTAGAGAAGAAAGTCCAAATGATTAGTAAAATCTCTTGGATTTTCGGTTTGGATTCGATACTATTATCAGAAAGTTATAATCGGTTTGGATGTGGACTTTTATTAACAATGACAAAAAGAGTTTCTGAACACAGCCCGGTTGAGTCAGGTCTTTATTTGGAGATAGTGTACCATGCCAACGCAGTTTTCGTCTGAAAAGATAGGTTTAGAATTGAGTACATTAACATCTTTTGCTCCTGCGAAAGTCAGGGACAAGACACCTTTTCGCATAGCCATACTGTCAGATTTCAGCGGTAGAGGCAATCGCGGTCTTGGTGAAGTAAGCCTTTCACTTGCTTCTCATCGGTTAATTCCGGTAGATGTGGACAACATTGAGGAACTACCCGCGAAACTTGGTACTGAAATTCATGTTCCTATAGGCAATGAGGACGGACCTCGTATCGCAATCCGGTTTGATGAACTGGACGACTTTCACCCGGACAGAATCTTTGAAAGACTGGAGATTTTTCAAGAGCTTAAGGCCATACGCAAGCGTCTGCAAAATCCAACCACCTTTGCCGAGGCGGCTTCGCAAGTACGGTGCTGGGTCGCTGGTGAGCCAGATATTAACAATTCCAAGGCAGCAGAAGTCCAAAATGACACAACGGAATTAAAAGAGTCTGATTCTGATGCGATAGAACGGCTGCTTGGGAAACGGCCCAAGGGATCTGCCAGGCAATTTGTGGCCCTGGATAAACTCATCCATGAAGCTGTCAAGCCCTATATTGTTCCCGCACCTGATCCGCAGCAGGCTGAGCTTGTCGCCCAGATTGACCAGGCTATCAGCGGCCAAATGCGTGCGCTGCTGCATAATCCAGACTTCAAAGAGCTTGAAGCGGCGTGGCGCAACCTCCGCTTCTTAGTCGATCAAGTACAAACAGATGAAAATCTCAAACTTTACGTTGGGGATATAAGCAAGGCAGAGCTGGAGGCGGATTTGTCTTCGGTAAATCAAATAAAATCAAGCGGCATATATCGGCTCCTCGTCGAGCAGAGTATTGGTACACAGGGTGCAGAACCGTGGGCCATTCTGGTTGGCTGCTATACGTTTGATAAGACCAAAGAGGATGTGGATTTGCTCCGTTGGCTTGCCCAACTGGCTCAGGCAGCAAGGGCTCCATTCCTATCCTCTGCCAGTTCGCATTTTGCAGGATGTGAATCAATTGCATTAACACCAGATCCGGATAACTGGGAATGGCAAGCAGATTCAGCGTCCGAGCAACGATGGCAGGAGCTTCGCAACTCGCCCGAGGCATCTTCTATCGGTCTTGTTCTTCCTCGTTTATTGCTTCGCTTACCTTATGGGAAGGATACAGAACCCATAGATCAGTTTGATTTTGATGAGCTTTCAGATTGCATGGACCATGAAGAGTACCTCTGGGGTAATCCCGCTATTGTATGCGCCTGCCTGCTGGCTGAAGCCTTCGGCACATCCGGCTGGACCCTTACTGGTGAGCTTCAACAAGAGTTGATGGGTCTGCCTATACATGTGTACAAGTCTAATGGCGAAACGCACGTTACTCCATGTGCCGAGACAATCCTGACTGAGCGGGCTATGCAGATACTGATAGAAAAGGGCCTGATGCCTCTACTTTCCATCAAAGGTCGAGATGCCGTTCGGATGGCACGTTTTCAATCAATAGCTAAACCCAATACTCCACTGGCCGGACGTTGGAAATAGATTGTGTGAAATCCCGGTATATCAGGCAATCAATGTCGAGTGACTAAGGCAGCCTACACCTTTTGTGAACAGCCAGGAAAATGGTACAAGTCAATCACTACTCTGGGAACCATACCTCATTTTCCATTTCGCGAATCTTCTATAAGCTTAATAGCTCTATTGATAAACTCCGGACTCATGCTATACGGGATACTGCTCGTAAGGGGAATCACCGCAAGGGAAGCACGCAAACAATATAACTGCAATTGTGTCGGTTCACCTATAATTATGTCCATCCTTTGCTTTTGTTGGGGCATAAGCATAAGAACAGATGTATTCATACCAAATTTCTTAAGCAGAAAACTAATCCACAGAACCATACTCTCCGTAACAGGAGGTGGTGAGATGGGAATACGGAGCAGTGTTGGTCGAAAAGCTTTGCCTTTGGAAGTATCAAGATGGTCTTGCGTAGCTTCACGCTCAATATGATAAAGTATGCGCAGCAGACCTTGATGATTAGGACCTTCCATTTCCGGGTATTCGGTAAGCTTTGCCATTACATCGGCACCAACCGGGGATAGAATGGGTGAAAGCTCACATTGTTGAGTTAGTTGGCGGAGCTCCTTTTGAGCATTTTCAATGGTTAATCGGACCTCAGCGGCAGAAATTGTCGCAACACAAGCTTCTTCGACTCTTTCCAACAGCGGTAAGACATTGTTTAGCACCCACTCCAGTGGTAATCGACAACACTGAACGCATACCACCATTGGATAACTTGTGCGTCCCTTGCCATCTCTTGAAGACCATATGCGTCCAACAATTAAGTTGCCGCCCATATACCACACAAGGGCATGTTTGAATTCTTCGATTGGCTGATTTTTCTGGAGCGCATCCCAGCTTCCAGAGTCAATGTTGCCCCCAACGCCCTGAATATAAAGTAAACGTTTTACAGTGATAAAAATATCAGTTTCGAAACCAATATCATCGATGTGGTCATCCCAACCAGGATGTTTGCCAAATGCAGCAACAAACACTCTTTCGAGCGGAGAATTCTGTCCCCCTGGAATTAAACGTCTGATGAACTTTTTAATAGGAGAGCTCAATAATTTCCTCTCGTAAAATCAACGCCTGCTGTTTTAACGATTGTTCGAGTTTCCAAAATCGGTCATCGCCTCTATAAAATTCGAATCGATCGGCTGCTCGCAATCACTGTCATTGAAGAATTCAAGTTGCAAATATAATATCCCGCCCAAGTTGTCATCTTTGCCGTCAACATTAAGTCTTATGTACCCTTTTTTCTGACTGTCAAAAGACTGTTTCAACATTCTAAGACATGCCCATGGTTCTGGAAATGACAAAACCTTACTCGTTTCGGTGCTGGAAGGATACTGGTAAAACTCGACTTGAAGCTGTGGCCCGGGATATTTAACCACACATACATTCAAATCCCCCCTCGTACGGGTATTAAATCGCTCACTCTGCTGACTTCCCTGGACAAACCTTAATTCTGTAAGGTAGTCAGACAATGTCTCCTCGCCCTGCTGCAGAAAGCTACGTTGAGTCTTCTCACTGAGAAGTTTTATCCTGCAATAGCAAAGATTTCCGCTTGTTGGAAGCCCTCCGAAGATTTTTTCGATTTGCTCCAGTTCGACCAATCTCTTCTGAGATTCTACTAATGGTTCCAGTAATTGCTTAAGTTCTGTATCTACCTCATCAATTCTTGTCTTTTCGCCGGAACCGATTGTCCCCTCAGGGAAGTTTCTCTGGGAATGAGTTTTATCAAACAACATACGTACCTTGGTAAAATCTGTCTCCATCAAATCATCCTTACTACCCGGATCCAAAGGAAATTTGCTGCTGTGCTTTCTGAGTTCATTAAGTGCTTCTGTTTTTTCGCTTTGTACCTGTGAGGTTAACCGGCTCAGCATGCTGCAGGTCAGTTTGACCAGGTACATATCCACAAACTGCGCTGGTGACTGATAAGAAAAAGGTACATAACTATCGCGGAAAGCTGCTGGTCGCATACTCAATAAAGTTCTACGTTTTGTCTCGGTACCACCCTTTAATTCTGTCCAATTGTCAAGCACTCGCCGGAATATATTTGTAGTATCATACTTGTCTTGTTTTACCTTATTCAAATTCCTGTTGAAGAGTTGGATGTCATTAGCATCTGGTGGTACATAGTTATACTTATCAAGCTCGGCAAGAACCGCTTCGAGCGGCTCACCAAGGCCAACACGCAGCTCTTCCATGACCGCTGTAGCTACAATATTCTCATATTGTTGCGAGTCACGCTTGGCCTTGCCCTCAACTACTCGGACAGGCATTGTTTTAAGCCAGTAACGCAGGTACCGTTCTGCATATTCCGTGTAAGCTCCATTCGCAGCCGTGTAGTCTCTTGTCAGATTCATTTCTTGACTTAACTGTTTTTGTAATATATCTCCGATTGATTTCCAACCACCGAGCATAGCTGCGCCGGCGTTCGGATCATATCTCCTGTCGATAATTGCTGTTGGAATATCTGCCCAGACCCATTGACCTTCTTTTTCTACTAACTTCTCAATGTCTCCGATGCTCCGTGGAGTTATTTCTAAACTACTTTTTACGATTTCGTAAAGTTGTCTTTGCTTAGCTAAGGCAAGTGTAAAGTCAGAACAACCAGATGCTTTCTGGAAATTAGAAACAGCAGGATTAGGGTCAAGGTTTCGTAACTGGTCTATATCACGACTTGCTTTTGTGAATGCCCCCTCCACCTCTCCTACGACCTTTACAACCTCATAGACGATATCGGAGATGGATTTTGACGCGTTAAGTTGTACATTTGCCTGCATGTACATTTCATAGCGGATTGCATATAAACGCCTTTTCTTCTGGTCACGAGGAACCCAGGCGTAAAGCTCTTTATCAAACTTATTAAGTTGCTGTGCAAACTCGCTCTTGCTCATGGTATTTGTCATTCCCTCAAGAGCATTCTCAAGCTCGCTCCTCATATTACTAAGGAACAACTGTTCGGGAGCATTGACGTCCTTCAATTCATCAAGAAGAAACTTGTAATTTTTATTGACATCCTGTAGAAGACGCTTTGTCTGCTCGTTCCAAAGAGTGACCAGTGATTGTGGATTTTCGAGGGTACTAATATAATTGTCAATACTTTGCTTAGCTTCTTCGATATTCTGAAAGCTCTCGTTCCAGTCACTGGAAAATTTATTCAATTGTTCAGGCGTATAAAATGTCTCCGCTCCTAAACCAAGGTTACTACGAAGACCTAAAATACGGGTTTCGGCAGTATCGAATTTCCCGAAAGCATCTTTCAGATTCCTCATAGTCTGGACCTGGGCGTAATCTCGATTTTGTACTCCCAAGAGGTTAGGATCCCTCCAATATTCATTGAAAAGTTTTATACCATTTGCTATTGCTCTTTCGAGATATTGAGAGTTAGGATCTGCATTCAGAGATAAGGGAGGCCAAACTCTCAGCCCCATGGCTTCACTCTTACTCTGACTGTTATCGTTAACCCGAGCATAGATTATCTCAAGCGGTCGATGCAGTTCGGTCTTGTCATCATTGTACCTTTGAATTTGGTTAGGGTCGTGCTGAAATACATATCTAAAGAGGGGATCCAGGAAAGTTTCAGCAGAATATTCACCCTGCTTATCCATGGGTTTATCCGCTTTTATCCGAATTAATTGACACAAGGTACTGGTCTCAACATCCTTAAGTGTCCAACTACCATTTTCTTGTGTCCCCATTATTTCTCCAGCGGCATCCAGGAAGGGACGTAGAACGCTTTCCTCATACACAATACCCTGGGCCTGGCTCAAGCTCTCTGGTTTAATACCCTTTAGAAACTTAGCTGCCGGAGCAAAAATCCAGGGTATCTTCCATCTGGCTACTGAGTCAGCAAGCTGTGCGGAAAATTTCATTCTTTCAATATCCTCTCCGGGCACTCCAGCCTTGCCAATATATCTATAACTACCTTCACCTTCAACCTGTAAGACTTGCAACTCATTCACGTTCCCTGAATCGATTATTTTCGCAGAGGTTTCCAAATAGCCTTTCATATCGCCGATGGATCTGCGAAATAAGATAGCCGTGTAGATAGTGAAGAAGAGAAGCAATATCACACTCGCAGCGGCCGCAAATAAAACTGTGGCTTTTCGCCTCATATGTAACTTTTTCGCATTCGTTGCATGTGTAACGAGCCCTTTTTCACGGAAAACCTTTTTCATAAAAAGGTCCCTGAGAAAATATGCCCTGTCACGTTCCCATACTCGTCCATCCGGAAGAGAATCAACCGGGACTCCAAGCGAATCGGCGAGGTCCTCATCCAAAGCTGAGCCTTCTCGCATTGAAGAGGTAAAATAGATACCGCGGAAGAAAAGGGGCTTGCACGACCACTGACTGCCAACGCTGAAGACCAATTCGAGGTATCGAGCCATTCGCGGAGCTATTTTCGCAAGACTTTGTGGAAACGCATACAATGTGTCAGACTCCTGCTTCTTTCCGGTTCCAGGTTCATCAGATGAAGATATTACATCCTGAAGTAATGCAAGTCTTCGCCGGAAAAGGCGGGTCTGAATTGCCTTCAATTGCTGGTCGACAAAACTGGTATTATATGGCTCATCAAGCGGTGCCGGGTTGGACCAGCCCAATATTTGGTGTTGAAGTTGCGGGTCTTCCAGTTTATCAAAGAAATCACGGAACCCATTGATAAGGTCGCTTTTCGTAATGACCACAAAAACGGGAAACCTTACATCCAGAGACCGCTGGATAATATCAAACTGCTTGGCAATCTTGGATGCTTTTTGCTCGATTTCATCGGCGGTATCTTTAATAAGACTATCAGCAGGAATTACAAGAAATACACCATTGACCGGACAACGCGGGCGAGATTTTTTCAGCAGCGTCAGGAACTCTCTCCATTCGCTTGAGCCCCCTGCTTCTACCTCTTCGAACATCAAACGACCGGCCGTATCAAGAATGACGGCGTGATCAGTGAACCACCAGTTCATGTTAAGTGTACCACCAGCACCTTGAAACTGATCCTGTAGGCCAGGGGGAAAACCGATATTACAATGACGTATAGCTTCAGTCTTCCCTGAACCTGGTTCACCTACAATCATATACCATGGAAAATCGTATAGATTTTTGCCGGCAGCACGGAATTTATCGATGCCATCTTCGAATTTTTTCCGCAAATCATCCACGCGGGCCATATGTGCAGCTTCGCTAATCCCCTGTGGCGCTGTCGTAGCACTACTAATAACACCGCGTTCCATCGGGGCTGATTTACGTTTCTTAAACAATTTTAACAGGTACCGATATAGCAGAAGAAGCAAAGCTATAATGGCAAGACCTATAAACAATATCCAGAGAAGCTTCGGCGAGAGAATATACCATATTGCCGTCATAATGCCCCCGCCGGACACTGCCAAAATTCCGATTTTCAGGGGCATCGGAAGATTCGTAAAACTTGAAATTCTTGGATTCATATTAATAGCCGTACATTATTCAATTTATTTGACATTTTAATCCGCCGACTCAGTGACATAGGCCGTCTTTTCATGTTCTATAATTGTATCCAACGAATTAGATACATCATCCAACGTCCACTTGAGCAAACAAAAATACGCTATACTCCAAACGACAATAAGGCCTATTAAGGTGATTCCGATACCTACCAGCCTCGTACTCGGCGGCTCAACGAAATCTCTTGCATCAACATTTTCATAGGCCTCCGGGCAAATGAAAGACTTTTCATCGGCATCTATCATACCTGAAATACGAGCGGAAATTTTTGACATTAATCTCTTAATACCTTCTGGTTGTCCAGTATAAACTCCCGTAAAACCCAAACCGATACAAGTGTAAAATATCACCAATCTTTCCGTTGCGGCGTCAGTCGTATCTTCAAGGTTTTCGTCCAGCAGGTCAAAAAATTTCTCGTCCCCGGCCAACTCATTTCTTTCTCGCCCCAACTCATACCAATCATAAGCAAACATCAGTTTGCTCTCTTTAATCGTAAAATCAACAAAGAAAAGCAGAGGTAATTCAATCTTCTCATACTGAGAGGTCAATGCTGCAATATTCAAAGACTCAGCTTTCATCGCTTCGAATATTGTCTTAATGTCATTTCGAACCTGGTCCATTTCCAGATCGCTACCCGAGCGTGCTAATCGATTGAGACGACACATATACTGGAACAGCGGCTCACATAATTCAAGCAGTGTCATTTGTTACGCCTCCTTATCCGGAACAGTCATATATAGTGTTATGCCAAAGTCAGATGATTCAATTCCAGGCCATCTCACGGCAACAGATTTCTCTTGCTCTATCCTCTCCCAGAGCCGCGCACTTTCGCTCCTCATTACTCGAAAATAATGGAGACCTACCTGGGCTGGAAGTTCCACTGGGGGATACAATTCCTGGGCAAGCTTCACTCCGAAGATTCGCTGATTTGCAAGGCTCTGCGGCATCAGCTTAAACTTGTCACGATCCAATACCAATTTTGCTAATTCCGAAGGATCCTGCTTTGTCTTAATAGCAATAAAATATTCGTTCGGTAACGATAATGCTTCATCGTTGAGGGCCGCAACCAGGATTTGCTGCTCCTGATCCATCGTGAAAGAAGCTTTAAGAAATCTAGCCCGAACCACACCTTTAAGCAGACCCCGAATTCGGGTTGAAACCTCATTGAAAGCAATTGCCGGGTTGTCATGATCGTATTCAACAATATCGAACTGGTCCCGGTCAGGACGCAAGGCGGCAAGTTCAGCAAGTAATTGCCTGAGTTCCATATAAATCTCGAATGGCGTAACTCCGTTTGAGGCCTGTATGAGAGAGCCGAGACGAGCACTGAACCTATTGAGTGTTCTCAGACGAAGCACTTGCTCGAACTGAACACCTCGCATGTTTTCAATGCTAAAACCGCCTCGGTTAACTTGTACTACTAATTCACTTCGGCTGGCCATTACCTGGTTAGTAATATCCCGAAGCAGCTCACTCAATATGGGCGAGCCACCAACGACAAGACACGGGGGAATATATGCCGGGTCTCTACGAGGCAATCCGACATCCTCACCCGCTGCGTGGACAATCTTCAGTAAGGGTAAAACTTCGAGATCTGAGCGATCATCATTGTCAAGCAAAAGTCTGGCATTTATCTGCCGAACAAGAATCGACTGGGGATTCTCACCAGTATTTTCGTCGGGTTTTTCTATCTCTGCCACCCTATATCTACGCTTGACACGCCAGTCCTGTGTAGCCTCTTTCTCAATAACGTTACTTCGAGCCGGAGACCATGTTGGTACCCCAAGACTGACGGTTAATGGACCACTACTCGAAGCAAATGATTCTTTTATATCAAGCGACGGAAGATAAGCATTATCAGGAACATTCACCTCCAATCCGCTTGGCATTACAACACGCAGCCGGTCGAAGGAAACTCGCATGTTTTCCAATTGATCATCGGAAATCTTCGCCTCTACCACACCATAGGGATAGTTCCAATACAAACGGCGATCATGTGCCAAGTTCTCAACAAAGCTGCTTTGCATGTACTGAAGATGATGAGGTTGAAGGAAAAGACCTTCACACCAATGGATTTGGCCTTTTATCGTCATATTGTATTCCCCTCTATTGTCGTCATCGCCCCAATCCTTTCACTAAAGACTCGACATAATTAACGATGGCCTTTGTTATCTCCGTGTCAATAGAGTCTTCATTTAACGTATCGGCCAGTTCGAGAAATTTTCTCCAGCATTTCACTTCGTGACTGACAAGTACACTTCTATGCTCCATTTTGACCAGGCTTGAAATCTCAGATGGAGAAAACTTGGCAAGATGATGTTTCGCAAACTGGCTGCCAACTCGCCCAATGGCCGTTATGACCGCTGCAGTAAGCTGCTGTAATTCCTTTAGCTCATTCTCAACATGTTCCTGAGATATATCTGGGTCATTGCCCAGAAACTGCCCGATGGTTTTCTTCAGTTCACCAGAGCGACGAATACTTGACCGAGGTGACAATTTCCGCCACGTGTTCCACACTAAAGGTTCAAGCTTGTACACGAAGTTGGTAAGCAGGACAATAAGCTCAGCAAGACGGTCAGTATCAAAATCCGGCTCATCACCAAGCTGAAATTGGGTCCTGAGTTTTAAGATTGATTCATCAGAATAATTCACTCGGACCTGCGAGCTCGATCCTATCTGCTGCAATCTCCTGGTAATAGATTCTTTCTTCTCAGCGGGAAGTTTCGGGAAGATTTCCAGAAGGCTAT
>DAOUVA010000078.1 GCA_030667885.1 Phycisphaerae bacterium | reverse complement strand
ATAGTAACAGGCCGGCTGACTGATGTTCTACTGGATTGACTGCTGGTACTGCCCCTGCTGGGTACGCTAACGTTTACTCTACTGGTAGTTCTGCTCGAACCGGTACTTCGAGGAGAACTGCTTCGCGTTGAAATACTCTGTGGAGAGCTGCTTCGCGCAGAGATACTGCTTCGTGTTGAAATACTTCGCGGAGAGCTGCTTCGTGAAGAGATACTACTTCGTGTTGAAACACCTCGCGAAGAGCTGCTTCGCGCAGAGATACTGCTCCGACTTGCTGAAGACCTTGGCGTAGTGGTCCTGGTTGGAGCCCTGCTAACGGACCGCGACGAGGTAGTAATCCTGGAGGAGCTTGATCTGCTGTTCGAAGGTTGTTGGCTTCTGGAGCTGCTCGTGCTCGAATTACTGCTTTTGCTGGATGCCTTCTTAGCTAAAACCGGTTCAATTGTCAGTATTAGGGCCAAAAACAACGTTCCAACAACAATTTTAATGTTTTTGGGGTTTTTTAGCGTTGCCATAATACTTCTCCTTAAATACTTAATGTAAAAGATATACATTCGAGACTTATTCTCTATCTATAAAAGGCACTAAAATCAAAGCCGGTAACAGGAATTTTGCCCAAAATATCGCTTTTTTTGAGCTTTTTGTATATGGAGAACGGTGGGCACTTTCGAATGCATCACTCGATGCCGCATTGATGGGCTTGTGAGGGGGATTTTGACTAAATTCCGGCTTCAGGTAAAGATGAGCTTGCCGGCAACGGCAATTTTGTATTTAACTAATAATCCTGCTGCATATCCACAACGCTTAATAAACCACTAATTTCACATTTGTAAGATACTCTAATGAGTATCTGTAAATGAAATGATTCAATGAAAACCTCAATCTGTCAACTCTTCTTAACGGCACGCCGTCTTCGACAGCTATTGGTTGCTGTATTTGCACAAGCCTTGCACCATACAGCCAATCCGTCTTTATGTCTGCTATGTTGGTAATATTGGTTCTCGGCCTTCCACTTTTTACATCTGCCGCACCGCTTCTGCTTAACACCTCCGGCAACACGATGAAGGTCTTTATAGTTGTTGTATTTTTTCACAGAACCTCTTTTTTTTTCGTAACGTTCTCTCGCATATTCAGACTCACATTCCCTGCACCAAATCCTCAGCCCGTCCGCGCGGGTACGATTCTTGCCAAACTCATTCTTGTCTTTACGTTTTTTACATTTACTGCATTGCTTCATTTTTTACATCCATATCTTAAACCATCCATAGCAAAACAAGCCGATCTCTTCGACATCGGCTTTCCCCAAGATTCGGGATTCTACCACACATTTTCTCAAAAGACAAATATTCGTTTTATAAATTTCCTTGATTGGAAAAAATATAATCCAGCCTATGGGGGGGCAATATTCCCCAAAAAACCATCTCGACAGACCCGGCCTGCCACCTTTTGGCTTAGTCCGTCATATGCCGATATGCTCATTCGTTATTATAATCTCCCGCTTTTGCAAATGCAATTCTTTATGACCTAAAGCCTGATGTATGGCTTGTAATCCCTAAATAATCAGAATGTTAAAGTAATAATTTTTCACCTGAATACCCGAACCACACCAGTTCGATATCCCAAAAAAATAAATCTTGACTAAGATGGAAATTATGTGTATTTTCCCAATAACAGTACGCAAAAAGGATTTTGTGGTCTTGACAATGAAAATAGCAGTCAACCAAAGAGAAGAGCAAAGATTATGTTATCGTTGGCCCGTTCACTTCGCAAGGAACGTTAGGGAAAAACCATCACCGGGCCAAATTGTCGATGTCTCCAGTTGGAATTTGTCTTTTCTTTGCCACGCCAACAAAAAATGCCCAAGCCCGGAACAATTGATATCCATTGACTTTGGTGTCCCTTACTTCGATTCGACCGACTCCTTCGACACGGTATTTTTCAGCCGCATCGGACGTGTCTCTCGCGTCGATAACCTCACTAATCTCGTAAATCGCGTTGTAATCCAGTTCTCCAGGCCATTATTCTTCAGACCGGGTGAACAGAACATCAGCGAATCCGATGCCCTGCAAAGGCTCGAAGACAAAGCTCAATCAATTTCCAAAGCTGAAGAAGAAGCCCGGCTCTACAGTGAAGCACTACTTAAAGCCGAGGAAAAAACATCAATCTACGCACGGGCCAAAACGAAAGCAGAAAAAAAACTAAAGGCCGAAATCAAGGCAAGATGCGAAATCGAAGCTAAGTCAAGGGCACACACCGAAGAAAAACTCAAAGCTTACGACGAAGAAAAACAAAGGACCCAAGAAAAGCTCAAAGCTTACGACGAAGAAAAAGAAAGGGCCGAAGAAAAAGCAAAAACACTGACTCTCGCAACAGCCAGATTACATGCTAAAGCGGAATCTGAAGCCAAAGCAAGAATCGAAGCAGAAAGAAGGGCCGAAGCCGAAACACAAGCAAGAATTGAAATACAGAAAAAAGCTAAATTTGACCTCCGAGAGATAGCAAAGGATCACGCTGAAGAATTGATCCGGACCAAAGAAAGAATGAAATCCTATGCCGAAGCAAAAGATCGGACAGAAGAAAAACTAAAGGCTGAAATCGAAACAAGATGCAAAATAGAAGCTAACGCAATAGCTCAGGCCGAACAATGTGCAAAAGCACAGGCCGAAGCGGCCACCGAAGCTGAATTGAGAATTCAGGCACAAAAGAAAGCCGAAGACTATGCCCATAAAATAGTAATCTTTGAAGAACAGATGCAGCAGAAGATTAAATCTTATAACGGCCAGATTGCTAAAATCAAAGCTCAAGCTGCCGAGGAAATTGCTAAAGCAAAAGCTGATGCGGCAGATACAATAGCCATACTCAAAGACCAGCTAAAACGAAATCCCCAATCACACACCCAGGCAAACATCGGAACCGAACCAAAGACAACCATCAAAACCAGACACTGCCCCCAAACAACTCTGCTGGAAAAAGTGGATAAACTCTTCAAAGACAGGGGCATAATTTTCTAACAAATTACTAACAACCGACCGTTAACTACCACTCTGCCCGGGCTCACCCCCATAGCCGCGTCAGGGACTGTCCTTTTCTATGGGGCTTGTTCCGTAGTATTACTCGATACTGCATTATGGTAAGAGGTTTGTTCCCCAGTATAAAAAGCGGGAGACAAGCGCCCCCCAGTTGCTTAAAAAAGCCCTGGTTGAGCCCACCTGTCTCCCTTAGTGAAGGAAAGAGTATTATGCCTGTTATTAAGATCGAATGACTTGTCCGGATAATTCCCTCCACATATATAAAATATAACTTATCCATCTCGATAAGCAAATAAATCGTATAAACTTTTTAATTCCAACGATTATTATCGGCCCCAGCATACTTTTTTAATCTATTTTACAGCTCTCGGGCTACTGTTTCGTTCCTGAAATATTTAGTGGACTGTTTAACGGAGTTTGCCCTGTGAGATAGCGAAGTTTATCTGACGGGAATGATAATATAGAATAAATTCAAGGACGGCAATTACAGGGATAAATAGCTTTTCGTCAAAGATGACTCTGCCTGGATTCTGTAGATTATTGGTGCCTGATGAATTGATCAGCCAAACGCGCTGAAAGAACTACTCCTCATTGTTTTTTGGACTTCTTTTCCTCTTTTTCCAGACTTTGAGCTATTTGTTTCAACTGCTCGCATATCTGCCTGTTTTGCCTGAGGAGAACCTCAAGCTGCGAATGTATTGATTTCGAGCCGAAGATACTCTGGGCAAATACCAAAAAAAACATCACTGCCAGCGTCCCCCCGATGGTAATAAAGCTCACCGCCCATAAAATCTTCTCCACCAGCTCGTATAAACCGGGATCTACCATAACATAACCTTCAAATATAAAAAGCTATAAAATTCCATCTCTCCTCGGGCTGCCCTCTTATAATAACCAAAATCCCCACACCGGTCAATCCAAAAGTTGCACGCACGCCCCCTACATTTATTAAATACCAAAAAAAATCCTTGTCGTTTATATCTCAAATACTATATTATCTAGGGTTTTGGAGAAGTTTGTTAATGAACACCAGGAAATAAACTGTTTGGAGGCTTAAAAAGTGGCTAATACCGACGACATTCGTAACATCGTTATTTTAGGGCACGGGGGCAGCGGCAAAACATCCCTCACCGAGGCAATGCTGCACAAAACCGGAGCAACCAACCGGCTCGGAAACGTTGACGATAAAACAAGTACATGCGACTACTACGATGAGGAAAAAGAACACCAGCATTCCATCCAATCAGCGATACTCAACATCCAGCACGCCGGCAAGCTGATAAATATCATCGATACCCCCGGATATCCCGATTTTATAGGCCCCTCCATAAAATCAATACCGGCCGCTGAAACAGCAATAATCGTTATCAGCGCCGCGGCCGGAATAGAAACAAATACACGAAAAATGTCCGAATTAGCAGCAAAAGCTGATATCCCCCGTCTCATCGTAATAAATAAGATGGACGCTGAAAACGTTTCCCTGCCCGAGCTTATAAAAAATATTCAGGCCACCTTCGGCTCGCAATGCCGATGTGCTAATCTGCCAGGCCCTGATAAAGCGTCCGTTATCGACTGTATCAAAAACGAATCGGGCGATTCGCCGCTAATGGACGTCGCCCAAGCCCACACCGACCTGATCGAAAGCGTCATAGAGGCCGACGATGAACTCATGGAAAGCTACCTCGGAGGTGAAGAAATATCCCCGGAAAAAATAGCCTCCGTATTCGTTGAGGCCTTAAAAGCCGGAACTCTCACCCCGATAGTTTTCACAGATGCCCGCAAAGGAACCGGCGTTCAAGAGCTTCTGGATATCATTGCCAATGATACACCCTCGCCCAGCCGGGCGAAGCCCACCATCCTCAAAGATGGCGACAGCTCTACGGAGCTTTCCGCTGACCCTGCCGGCCCGCTGGCCGGACTGGTTTTTCGAGTAGGATTCGATCCTCGCTCGAATATGAAGTATTCTACAATCCGCATCTTCAGCGGAACAATTAAAGCGGACACTCATCTGCTTCGCAACGACGAGAAAAAGAGTATTCGACCGGGTCATATCTTAAAATCTCAGGGCGGCGAAAACAAGGAAGTCGATGCAGGTATTGCCGGTGACATTATTACCCTGGCAAAGGTGGAAGAGCTGAGAACCGGCGACCTCATACACGATGGCAAAGTATCCGGAAAATTTGAAATGCCCGCCGCTCCGGAACCGATGTTTTCATTGGCACTTGAGCCGGCCACAAGAGGCGACGAACAGAAAATCGGTACTGCACTTGAAAAATTATGCGAAGAAGACCCCTGTTTCAAGATTACAAGAGACGCCCAGACAAGGGAGCTTGTTGCCAACGGCCTTGGTGAGTTGCACTTGCGGATTATGCTCGAGAAAATGAAAAACCGCTATAAACTCACATTAATAACAAAGGAGCCTAAGATTCCTTACCGCGAAACGATTACCGCCAAAGCCGAGGGCCACTACCGCCACAAAAAGCAGAGCGGAGGAGCAGGACAATTCGGTGAAGTATATCTTCGCATCGAGCCGGCCGAACGAAATTCCGAACCGTCTTTGCAGTATAGCTGGGATATCTTCGGCGGTTCAATCCCGGGCCAGTACGAGCCGGCCGTTGCCAAGGGAGTTAACGACGTAATGAAGTCTGGGGTCGTCGCGGGATTCCCACTGCAGGATGTAAAAGTGTCGGTTTACGATGGAAAATACCATCCGGTCGATTCGAAGGAAGTGGCGTTCCGCGCCGCGGGCAAGGGAGCATTCATCGACGCCGTTCAAAAGGCAAAAGCCGCCCTGCTCGAGCCGATAGTGGATATGGAGATTACTATACCCGCTGAGAATATGGGCGATATCGCAGGCGACATGGCATCCAAACGCGGCAGAGTAATAGGACAGGATATGCTGCCCGGAAATTATATCGTCGTTAAAGCACAGGTGCCGTTGTCCGAAGTTACACAATATAACGGCCAACTCAAAAGCGTTACCGGTGGACGCGGCAGTTACTCAATGACACTCAGCCATTATGAAATTGTACCGCCCAACGTCCAGCAGCAAATAGTCGCCCAATACGCAAAGAAAAAAGAATCCGAATAGCTTGCAACAGAGTCACGATTGCAAAGCAGTGGTCTTTGTCGAGCCGATTAAAACGTAACTAATACAACCTCTCCTCAGCGAAGTTGAGCAGGCAGGAATCTACAAATAATCAATCATCATTTATCGATAATCAATTGAATAGCCCCTGTCTTACTTTTACAGTAAAACAGGGGCTATTGTATTCTCTTGATTTCAAGGATGACCTGATTATCAGTCCATCCAAATAATGTTAATTTACAACCAGGGCATCCACCCAGCCGACATCGTTTCCTTCGCTTACACTCCAGTCCTTGACATATCGCCATCTCAACTCATGCGAACCCGAAGAAAGCGTGTATGAAACTTGCTGCCAGTCCACCCAACCGCTGATGCTGTCCTGCAATGAGCCGTCAATGTAAAACTCGAGTACATCATAAGCAGCCTCGGATGATACCTTCCAGTAGAAGCTAATAGCTCCACCGCTGACCGTAGTTTGCATCCATGACTCCTGATTGTGCGAGATAGCTCCGCTTTGGGCCGCATCCGAATCGATATAAGACGTCGCAGTCTGGCTAAACCAGTCCGCATCGCCACCCGTGCTTAAACTCAAACTTGTATCCAAAGCCTCTGAAAGGGAACCACCGGTGGGAGGTTGACTTCCGCCCGACCATTCCACAAAGTCCACCCAGCCGCTGTCATCTCCGGCACTCTCACTCCAGTCCTTAACGTATTGCCACTCCAAAGTATGCGAACCCGATTCGGTAATCGTATAACTCATCTGATGCCAGTCTTCCAACCCGCTGATTCTGTCCTGAAGCTCACCGTCAATGTAAAATTCAAGATAATCATAATTAGCCTCAGACGATACCTTCCAGTAGAAGCTGAATGTTCCGGCCCCGATGATTGTCGTCTGTAGCAGCGAACTCTGTTCATCTGAGATAGCTCCGCTCTGGGCTGCATCACCATCAAAGTAAGTCGTTTCGGTCTGAGAAAACCATTCTGCATCGCCGTCCGTTGCGATACTCAAATTAGTATCCAAAGCCTCGGAAAGCGGGCCGCCGGATGGAGGTTGTGGAGGTTGACTTCCGCCAGACCACTCCACAAGGTCAATCCAGCCACTGTCGTCTCCTTCACTTACACTATAATCCTTGAAGTATCGCCATTCCAAAATATGCGAACTCGAATCGGTAATCGTATAAGTCATCTGATGCCAGTCAACAGACCCGCTTATTCTGTCCTGAAGTACGCCGTCAATGTAAAATTCTAAAAAGTCATAATCGCCCTCAGAAGACACCTTCCAGTAGAAGCTGAACGTCCCCGCCCCGCTGACCGTCGTCTGCATCAACGACTCCTGGTTGTCCAGAACATCTCCGCTCTGGGCTGCGTCACCATCAAAGAAAGCTACTGCGGTCTGGTCAAGCCAGTCGGCCTCGCCGGCTGTTGTAAAACTCAAATCTGTATCCAATGCCTGCGAAAGCGGATCATCAGAGGGGGGTTGAATTCCACCCGACCATTGCACCTGATCTATCCAGCCGCTGTCACTGCCCGAACTGACACCCTTATCCTTAACATATCTCCAATCCAATACGGACAAACCTGGATCGGCAACCGCATAAGTCATCTGATGCCAGTCAACTGACCCACTGATTCTATCCTGAAGCACCCCGTCAATATAAAATTCCAGATAATCATAACCGACCTCAGAAGATACCTTCCAGTAAAAGCTCAACGTCCCCGCCCCGTCGACCGTAGTCTGTATCAACGATTCCTGCTCGTCCAATATCTCGCCGCTCTGGGCCGCATCACCATCAAAGTAAGCTATTGTTGTTTGGGAAAACCAGTCGGCGTCGCCGTCCGTAGTGAAACTCAAATCCGTATCCAAAGCCTCGGAAAGCGGATCAGAAGGAGGTTGAGTTCCGTTTGACCACTCCATTAGGTCAATCCAGCCACTGTCGTCTCCTGCACTTACGCTATAATCCTTCACGTATCGCCATTCCAGAACATGCGAACCCGAATCGGAGATCGTGTACATCATCTGGTGCCAGTCCACCAGCCCGCTTATCTGGTCCTGAAGAACACCGTCAATAAAAAATTCAAGTAAATCATAACCGGCCTCAGATGATACCTTCCAGTAAAAACTCACCGTTCCGGCCCCGCTGACTGTCGTGCGCATCAACGAACTCTGCTCGTCTAAGATATCTCCACTCTGGGCTGCGTCACCATCAAAGTAAGTTACTGCGGTCTGGGCAAACCAGCCCAAATCACCGTCTGTTGTAAAGCTCATATTTGTATCCAGAGCCTCGGAAAGAGGTTCAGAGGGAACTTGGGGCCCGCCCGACCAATCCACAAGATCCACCCGGCCAAGATCGTTACCATTACTTGTCGAACTATCCTTCTCGTATCGCCATTCCAGCGTATGCGAACCCGGTTCCGTTATTGTATAAATCATCTGGTGCCAGTCCATAGTCCCGCTGATGCGGTCTTGACGTATTCCGTCAATATAAAATGTTAAATAGTCGTAATTTTGCTCGGAAGATACCTTCCAGTAAAAGCCCAACGTTCCCACGCCGTTAACCGTTGTTCGAATCCAGGACGCCTGGCCATCCCAGATATCGCCGCTCTCGGCCGCGTCACCATCAAAGTAAGAATTTCTGGTCTGGGAATGCCAATCCGCATCGCCGCCTGTGTCGAAAATCAAATCTGTGTCCAATGCCTCGGAAAGACCATTTGCAGATGCGACTCCACCCATCAGGAAAACCAATATTGACGCAAATAATATCCTTCTCATCCTATTTACCCTTTCAAAAATTGCTAAATTTCCAGCATGTTAATTACGAAACTAATATTACCCCTCCTTAGGAAAACCAATCCGAAAAAGCCTAATATAGTTATGTGCCACTGGTTATATCAAATGTAACGTTTTTTCTACCTGCCAATAGTAAATATCTCACCCAATTAAAGGATATAGGCGTACTTACCTCCCATTAATCGTCCAGAAATGACCCTAAGTTAAATCATAACCTTACAAGCTTAAAAACCTACGTAAAAAAGCCGTAATTACACAAATTATGGGCGTTTTTATGCAGCATATCCAGTCCCGGATTGATTATTACCAAGTAAACAACAACTTTAAAGCATCGGCTATATTTGCTGTCCTGATGCCATAATCCCGGAAATGCTTAAACCTTACGCTGCCTCGTTGAGTTTTTTGTGATTTTTCTCGGGTTTTTTGCCTTTTTTATGTATTTTTCAGGATAAAAAAGTGGGTTAGGGTAAGCCAATCTCAACCAGGCACATGGAAAAAAGGCTGGCGGCGTAGCTGAAAAAATTATAGAATGTTAGATGGGAAATGTCAGATGGAGTAAAACATGAAACCAATAACCAAACAACTGGTTACCGCAGCATTCATTCTGGCCTTAGTCACCGTCGCATCCCTCGGCATCCGCCATATCCGCTTCAGCGCCAACCGGGCCAACACCATCGAAAGCCCCGTTATCACCGAGGCCGAACCGGACCATCTCCTGGCCGAATTAGACACGGTTGTTGCCGAGCCTGATCCACAGTACACCGACACATCGGCACTGGATGAGGAAGTGCCCTTAGAAGATTATTCCGAGGCCAAACCGTCCAAGGATGACTACGCCAAGGCCAAAGGCTCGAAAGGCCTCGAAAAAATATCCATGGGCGACAACGACAATCTCTATATAACCGGAGAGGGCAAGCTTTGGTATGTCAGTAAAGGGCCCGACGGCGAAACCACCAAGATGCAGGTGCAGATCGATGACGCCACCGGCGAGATGACCGTCGTCGATGTCGGCGGCGGCAAGTCCGGAGGCCTCCAGCCAATACCCATGGGCGACGGCTACAATATGTATATCACCGATGAAGGCCAGAGCTGGTATGTAGGCGACGGTTCCAAATCGCGGGTGGAGGTCGATGACACTACCGGCGAGGTCACCATTTTGGAGCAATACGGCGGGGACGACAAATAGATGAAATCACAATACCCAAACAATTCAATTGAAGATAGCCTATTTTCCAGATTGAATAGTGGTGTAATAAAAGTTGTTTTAGTTGCTTTGATTGGAGCAATGATTACTGTTGGTGTGTATGGTTGTA
Organism: Phycisphaerae bacterium; assembly: GCA_030667885.1. Lineage (GTDB taxonomy): Bacteria > Planctomycetota > Phycisphaerae > Sedimentisphaerales > Anaerobacaceae > NIOZ-UU13. The sequence continues at coordinate 944 of DAOUVA010000078.1, read as the reverse complement.
AGAATTCCAAAGAATATTACAATCGCGGTGTTGCCCGTTTCAAGAAAGGCGAAACTGACTCTGCAATATCAGACTTCACCAAGGCCATTAAGATGAGGCCAAGGTATGGTATGGCTCACTACTATCGGGCATTGGCATACCTTCATGAAAAAGAATATGACAAGGCCATCGCAGACTACACCAGTGCCATTGAGATAGACCCACAACGTTTTGCTGTTGCCTACGCTGAGCGAGCGCTCATCTACTACATTAAAAAAGAATACGACAAGGCGTGGGAGGATGTCCATAAGGCCCAGTCTCTGGGACAGGAAGTTCGATTTCTTGAGACTCTTCGAAAAGATTCAGGAAGAAAAAAGTGAATTAGGCTAAGCCAATCGGCTTCACGGCCTCTATGCAAAATCAGCATAGGGGCTTTTTTTTATGCGTTTTTTCAGGCCGTAAACAGGGATATTGAAAAATATTTTCAAATCTACGAATTTTTTCGTTGACTTCTACGAAAGTATTCGTACAATTTGCCGATAGAGGATAATAACAGTATTAAAGGAGCACTAATATGGCAAGACACAAAAATTCACGACCCACCGACAGAGAGGTAACAATCCTAAGAATATTATGGGATAACGGGCCAAGCACGGTTCGCCAGGTCAATGAGGCAATGAACAAGGATGAATATACCGGCTACACCACCACTCTCAAGCTGATGCAGATAATGGCCGAAAAAGGTCTTCTGCGCAGAGATGAATCCCAGTTCAAACACGTCTATAAGCACGCAATCACAGAGGAAAAAACTCAGAAGCAGTTGGTAGGCGACCTGCTCGAAAGGGCCTTCTCAGGCTCGGCGGAAAAACTCGTCATGCGGGCACTTTCAGCCAAAAAGGTCTCGGCTAATGAGCTTGCAAGAATAAGAAAAATGCTCGATGAATTCCGGAGGGAATAATCATGCT
>DAOUVA010000090.1 GCA_030667885.1 Phycisphaerae bacterium | reverse complement strand
GTCCTTGCCTGTGTTAAACAGGGGAGGATTGTCAGGAATTAGGGGTATAAAGAAAGGCTAAAGATTAAAGATTAAATGTGCCGATGCTTAAATTGAACAAAAAATAATGGCTCTGGAAAATGACAAATCCGGCCATATTTAGTTTGAACTGATGATGTCTACTGTAGAGTTTTGCAAGCAAGTCAGATCGTAATATGGGCAATTATCAGGGATAGCTAAGAAAAAAAAGGAAAGAGCCATAATTTAATATTGCCCCTGCGAAGCAGAAGGCGAGTATCTCAAAAAAACATATAAAAAATGAAAAATAAGGGATACACTTGTCTATAACTTTGTGGGGGCTTTTTTATATTCATTTTCATTATCATTTCTTGGTTGGAGGCTGGCTTTCCATAATATAAAATTATGATAAATCGCAATTATGACTTGGAAATATTATGTAATGGACAGGCGGCTATTTTTAATGTAAAAAAATAATATATGAAACTACTGTTGTAAGTTGTGTAATATGAGGGACGTACGATGAAAAAACAAAAGCAGCCGGCGAAAACCAACAAACAAGTTCTGAAAGTTCTTTTAATAACATTTGTCATTTCATTTTCTTCCATTTCTAAGGCTCAGCAGTGGTCGCGATATCGCGGTCCCAATGGGCAGGGTATCAGTTATGCTAAAAACATCCCTTTTAAATGGACGCAAAAGGACTACAACTGGAAAGTCAGTCTGCCCGGAGGAGGTCATTCCTCGCCGGTGCTCTGGGGCGACAAAATCTTCGTGACCAGCGGCGACCAGAAAACCGATAACGGTTTCCTGTTGGCTCTGCGAGCCTCGGATGGTCAGGTTTTATGGCAAAAGCAATACTCGCTGGCTTCGTACCGTCCGAATCCTCGCAACAGCTATGCTGCCGCGACGCCGGCCGTAGATGCCGACCATGTCTATGTAATCTGGCCTACTCCCACAGAGACAATCCTGATAGCTCTCGACCATGACGGCGGGGAAATCTGGAAGAGAACCTTCGAGGGTGTGTATTGCCAGCATGGAGCGGGCGGCTCACCCATTGTCTTCGATGACATTGTGGTCTTTACCCACGAACACGAAAAAAGCACCAAGGATGCCCGCAGTGCCTGGATTGCAGTTGACCGTAAGACCGGCCGGACACGCTGGGAACTGGAGCGGCAAACCGGTCCCAAAACCTCCTACTCTACACCGTGTCTTTACTCACCGCAGACAGATGCAACACAGTTGATTTTTACCAGCAATTCTCATGGCATAACCGGCGTCAATCCCCGAAAAGGAACGGTAATATGGGAAACCGGACCGATATTACCGGCCCGCGTCGTAAGTTCGCCTGTTATTGCAGGCCGGCTATTAATCGGCAGTTGCGGCGATGGTTCCAGGGGAAAGTGCCTCGTTGCAGTTAATCCTGTCGAAAACGGTGAATCCTTCAAGCCCATAGAGGCATACACTGTTGACAGCAGCACAGCTCCGTATGTTCCCACTTCTGTTGCGAATGAAGGCTTGCTGTTTACATTTCATGACACGGGTTACGTCTCCTGCCTGCGCAGCGCAACAGGCGAACAACTCTGGCGAGAGAAGCCTGCTGGCAAATTCTTCGGCTCACCAGTATGGGTAAGCGGCAAACTCTACTGTATCACAACCGCCGGCGAAGTTGTTGTAATCAGGGCCGCCTCCACATACGAATTGCTGGCGGTCAATCCCTTGGGCGAAAGAAGCCACTCTACTCCTGCCGTCGCAGACGGGAAAATGTACCTCCGCACTTATTCGAACCTTATCTCGATCGGACAGTAGAGTTTTGCGGGTGACTTCTACTGGGGCTTCTTTTATCTAATATCATGCGAAAAAAATTGTACATTCGGTGAATATATGTTATTTTGGGTAAGTTAGGGAAAGTAACAGTATGGCCGTGTTTTGCAAACAGGCTGTTTAATCGAAAATGTCTTAAATTAAAGGAAAGGGTTTTGAAAATGAAGCTTAAAACAATCTGTCTTGTTGTTATCACCTGTCTTTTACTTACCACATTTACCACCGCTGAAGCTAAGCATAAAATTAACATCCCTGACATTCTCGGTTACAAAACACTGAAATGCGATTTTCACATGCATACCGTTTTTTCCGATGGTGCGGTATGGCCTACTGTGCGAGTCGATGAAGCCGCGAGAGAAGGTCTTGACGCCATTGCGATAACCGACCATATTGAATATCAGCCAAAAAAGAAGGACATTCCTACCAATCATAGCCGTCCTTATGAAATTGCTTTAAGAAGCGCCCAGGAAAAAAATATTTTGCTTATTAAAGCTGCTGAGATTACCCGTGAGACACCTCCGGGCCATTTCAATGCGTTATTCCTGCAGGATATAAATCTTCTCGATACTAAAGAGTTTGTCGATGCCGTAAAGGCGGCCAACAATCAGGGCGCCTTTGTATTCTGGAATCATCCCGGCTGGAAACCCAAGTTCAAGGGCTGGTTCGATATACATACTCAATTGTATGAAAATTTATTGCTGCAGGGAATTGAGGTTGTAAACGGTAATACTTATTATCCGGATGCACATAAGTGGGCTCTTGAAAAGAACCTGACTATGATGGGAAATTCCGATGTACATCAGCCCATGGTTGGGACAGAAATTACATCTGAAAATCACAGGCCGATGACACTTGTTTTTGCTAAAGAAAAGAGCATTAAAGCCCTAAGAGAAGGTTTAATTGCAGGCAGGACGGCGGTTTGGTTCAAGAATCAGCTAATTGGCAAACCAAACTATCTTCACGCAATTTTCAAGAAAGCCGTTCAGGTTGATAAACCTTACCTCAGGCGGGGCGATACAGTTTGGTTTGAGATTACGAATAATTCCGATATTGATATCCAGGTGCTGGATCTCGGACAGGGTGGGCAGAAAATAACACTCCCCGCCAATGCCGTCACGATAGTCAGAACAAAAGTTGATAACAAGGCCGAACAGACCGAGTTGAGGTACAAGGTGACAAACTTCCTGGTTGCCCCGGATAAGGGCTTGCCGGTAAATCTTAATATTTCGCTGAAATAGTGCCGTCTCTAAAAAGTCATTGTTACATTTTGTCATTCCCGCTAAAGTGGGAATACAGTTTTTTCATTTATGGATTCCGGCTCAAGGTCTTTTAGATAATCGGCGTACGTTTGATTTCAGCCTTTTCCATGTAGATAATTCTACTGAATATTGGGCTCAGAGGTCAATAATTAGATTTGATTTTGCTTGCCTGGTAGCATTCAGGAAGTATATAATCATATCAGTAGCGAGCCGTTCTAAAACACTACACTAACAGGAGGCGTCATAATGATAAAACAACTAATTCTTTTGTTTTTCGTTTTTTTTCTGGTGGCCGCTCTTGTGATTGCCGCCATCTGGACACAGCTAATTCCTGAATACAGGGCTGAGGCGGAAATACGAGTTAGGCCTATTGTTCCGTATCTGGTCTTCCGGACAGAGGATAGTGGAATGATTCCCTTATATGAATCATTTGTGAACACCCAGGTTTCCATTATGAGGGGTTCAACAGTCCTTCAACGCGTGTTAGACCAACGGGAAGTCCGGGATACACAATGGTACAACGAGCCTCCAAAATCGCTTATTCAGCGGTTGCAAGGAAAACCACCTGTTCCACCCGTGGAAAGACTAAGGAATTTTCTTTCAATCCAACCTCGATCCAAATCCGAGATAATTGACGTCATCTTTACGGACTCCAACGCCAAAGATGCCAGAATTATTGTGGATACTGTTTTGGACCAGTATTTCAAATACATTAGCGAAAAGTCTAATGCCGCTAAGGACCATCTCTACCGCCAACTGATAGACCAGTACAAATCTTTGGATAATGAAATTAAAGGGCAGGAGATGATCTCTGCCCAACTTCGCAGGTCTTTGGGTACCGGAACTCCACAGCAGCTTATCTCCAGCAAGAGAGTTCGTCTGGATGAGACACAAGCCCGACTTAGCGAACTGCACCAGAGTATTGCTGTGTTGGAATGGAAGCGGAAGAAATTGGAAGATTTGATGAAGCAGGAAATTACACCTGAACGAAATGATGTGCCGGTTGATTCTATCGTCCAAATGGAAAAGAAACCAAAATACCACGAAGATTCAGAATGGCGGGCACTGGATATAAACGTTAGAACAATTCAACACAATCTTGCCGCCAGTGAGTTTGACCCCAATAATCCAGAAATCATTCGGGCAACTAAAGACATGGGATTTGCAAAGGAATTGCTTCGACTGCGAGAGACTCAACTGGATGAACAGTGGCGCGACCGGCCCAAAAATGTGCCTGAAGTGCCAATAACAATCACTTCTGACAGTGGTCCCGATTACGAAGAAGATTTGAGAACTTTGGAATTCCAACTTGCCCAGGTAAAATATGAGGAGCAGCTTTTAGTTGAAGAATTCAAAAAGCAGCAGGCAGAGTTTCAGATGTTGTTTGAGAACGCTCAATTACTTGAAAGAGAGAACAATTCACTGCAGCACAAGCGCGATTTGTTCAAAGCGGTTCGGCAGCGTTTGGACCAGAAGAATATGGAACGCATCGTCCCTGGTCCAATCGAGGTGTTAACCCGGGCCTTCGCACCCTCCGAACCTTACAATGACCGTCGAATTTTATACACTGCCATTGTGCTGATTCTCGACGGCCTCGGCATAATATTGTCCGCCTGTCTCCTCCATAGAAACGGATTTCTTTAAATTTATTGTTATAATAATACCGTTTTGATAGTTATTAAAAGTAAAGTTTATCTAATCATGAAAGGAAAGAATCATGGCAAGAAAACTGAAAGCTCTTATCATTGCTGCATCGTTCCTAATGCTCATTTACTTTGTACCTTCAGCCAATAATTCAGTGGCAGAGGACGCTGAGATTGATGCCCAAAAACAGTTTGCCGGTGCCACGATTTCAGTGGAAGCCTCTTTAGTGACAGTTGAACTTGAGGTATTGGAGGAAATCACTGGTCAGTTAAACATCGAGACTCTAAACTCGATACCTTTGGACAGGATTATGCAAATCATTCGTGAAGATGAAGGTGGAGAAGTGAGTTCTATTGTCAAGTTAGCTGTGGCCAATGAATCTGCCGCAGAAATGAACACTGAGGAAAATGCAGAGGAAAAAAGGAAGGTTTCTGATGAGGAGAGGGGTGAACATGAAGAAAGAGAAAGCCACGTTTCATTTCGGATTATACCTAAAATTATCGACATGAACAGGATAGCAGTGAGTTTTGACTTCAAACAACTTGCCTCAGAGAGTGTGTTATCCTCAGAAAGTGAAGCAGAGGAGCAAGACGGAATAGTAACGAAGTTTGAAGTGTCCAGCGAACTGGTTCTTCGGCCGGGACAACCGAGAATTGTCGGTGCGACTAAGAAAGACAAGGCAATCTTTCTAATCATGAGTGTTGACATATAGGCCGGACGCATTTTAGACCTTTTAACATTTGTTCGTCATCAAGCCCATGTGGGATATCTCGCTTTTTCCTCTCCCTCCGCACTGCTGGGGCTTTATTATTGTCTCTCGGATTTTCCAGTTGACTTACATACCAATGCAGTATAGGATATAGTAGTAAGCTATATAAGGAGACAGGCCATGAGCAAATCAAGAGCATTCACACTAATCGAACTCCTCGTTGTGATTGCCGTCATTGCCATTCTGATGGCCATTTTAATGCCGGCATTGAACATGGCACGAGACCAGGGGCGCAAGATGGTATGCTCCAACAACCTCCATAGTCTGGCCCTGGCCAACCAACTGTACGCAACCAATTTTGATGACTGGGGCGTGCCTTGCCGCGATTCCTCCAATCCGGCGGGATCCATATGGACGGGCAATCCGGATTTCCGCAAATACATCGGTTACGAAGGAGCCGAAACGGATATATCATCCGTTCAGACTCCAAAGAAATACAAGTGCCCCTCTGATAGACAGAAAGCCTGGGCCCACGCCTATGACATTGAAAGTGGCGGCGAAGGGGGAACCCTTGTTAGTTACGGTTTCAATATCGAAGACTGGTATCCTTCGGTAGGTAGCCCCTCATGGACCGCCACCATGGACCTGACCAGGTTGGCTTACAAGATGTCAACCGTCAGGCAGCCAGGTCGCAAACTGCACTTCAACGAAGCGCACGACTGGTGGAGTAAGTGGCGGGGGGCCAATTACATCGACGGTTGGGACGTGTTGGGCCAGGAGGGCACTGTCAATGACTACAAGGCGGCCGGATGTGGAGGCCCCACAATGTATCGCCATAATGGCTCTGCCAATCTCGCCTTCTATGACGGCCATGTCGAAAGCTGGCATAAAACCAAACTATGGATACCCGAGCACGCCACGCAAACACCCTATCAACCCGGCATCTGGGTCGTTAAGAGAGAAACCTGGGAAGAAAATGGTGGCGGCCTATAAGACCCTCGAATAATGATGTCCAGGAACATTGGCTGTGCACCACCATGGTTATTATTGTAAATGCCTTCTTAGAATATTTATTACCAGGAACTTTAACTGATGAACACTCGCATTCCTGCTCAAAGTTTTTTTCAGAGGTGTTCTTCGCTGCTAACAATTTACCTTTTTGTCTTTTTATCGCATCCTTTAGTTGTGCGTCGCAATGCCTTGTATATGCCTATGATGCACAGGTCAACAGCTAAGACTAATATAATAATTGCTCCAGCTTCCCATATTTGTTTTTCCTTTGCACTCCATTTAAACGACGATTTCGCGAAGGGTATCGTTGTAACTGACATAGGACTTTCCCCTATAGAAAAATTAGGCTTTCCCCTGATTTACATAAAATGCCGGTTGGTTAATATATAACATAAGACATATAACTTTCTGGTAAGCCCTTGCTTCTTGGAGACTTCTATAAGCAAGGGCTTTTTATGTGCTCGTCATGAGTGCGATAAGATAAAGCCGTTCTATTCGTTCTAATTTGCATTAAAATCTTCAGATACCTTTAGGAATTAGTTCGGCCGGTGCAGAACGATAAAACATATCTCAGAGACATCCTACATAAAATCCTGACTTGGGCCGGCCTTTTAGCGGCTTACCTGGAGTTCATTTGCGATACCCTTAAACAACCGGGGCCTATACCGAATTAATCGATATAAGCCCTGAGTTAATACAAATTTGCAATATATCAACTATGCAATCTTAGCTGTCGATTCCGATTTAAGGTGCATACAGTCGAATATCGTCAAAGTACATCATACCTGCACCACCGGCAACAGGATTGGCTGTTTCCAATTCAGCAAACGAAAAAGGAAATCTAAAATGCAGCCTCCTTCCTTTACAACGCAAAATCCACAGCAACCTAATTAAGCGTACAAAACTATACCGAATATATTTATATCAAATTACCTATCTTCCAGTCAAGGAAAACCTTTTTAATATGTATTAGCATACTTCGTTGATATAACTGTGTAGAAGTGCAACGAAAAAGCAGTTAAATCTATTTGTAGAATCCAACATACAGCCCCACATCTTTCAATTCAACGCTTCACATAGGCCATTTAAACGACGAACTCCTACTAACACATTACAGTCTAAAAAAAAAGCCAACAGCTTGTATTGCCTCAGCCAATTGTGTTATAATTACAATAGATAAGCATACCGGCAAAACTCATTGTATCTCTTTGAAAAAGGAGGGCAAAAGATCATGCGTAAGAAGGACGGTTTTACTTTAATAGAACTTTTAGTGGTAATTGCCATTATCGCATTGTTGATGGCGATATTGATGCCGGCGCTTCAGAAGGTGCGCAAACAGGCCAAGTCGGTTATCTGCCTGGCGAATCTGAAGCAGTGGGGGCTGGTGCTGAACTTCTACGCCGATGATAACAATGGCTTCTTCATGGCTGGTGCAGGCAACTATTTCGAATGGATGGAGCCGGCCGAGCCTTACTACAAGTCCAGCGATATGCGCTATTGTCCCATGGTTGGCGAGCGCAAGGATGTGGGGCAGGCGAGTTGGGGCGATACGTTCATGCTTTGGGAATCCGGGGATTACACCGGCAGCTACGGCATCAACGAGTTCCTTTTCAATCCGCCCTCTGGTGTACAAGAGCAATGGGGGGCCTCCACCACGATGAACTGGCGAACGAAGAATGTCAAACAGGCCAGTTATATCCCGGCTTTTGCCGATTGCCTCTGGGTGGGCGGCGCCCCGCACCACGTCGATAATCCTCCTGACTTCGAAGGGGAGTGGAGCGATAGCTTTGGGGATAACATGAAACGTTTCTGCCTGAACCGACATAATGAAGCGATTAACGTAGCCATGTTGGATTGGTCGGTGCAGCACGTCCGGCTCAAAAGGCTTTGGCAAATGAAATGGAACCGGGAGTATGATGAGGCCGGGCCGTGGACGCGGGCTGGCGGTGCGATGCCGGAAAACTGGCCGGAATGGATGCGATATCTTCCCGATTGAAGGCCACCCTCCATCTTCTATTTTAAAACGCGCAGCAGGCCATTTTAAACAACGAACTCGTATTGAGAGGGTATTCATAAACGTAAAAAAAGTGTTTCATTAGGAAAATCCGTTACATCAGGTATAACAGATGGTACTTAGATATAGTCTCTGATATTTCGTATTCCAAGGACGGAAGTCTTGTTCCAGGGAAGGAAGTCGTTAAGCCCCTGTTTTGTTCTATCCACACTCCTTCAAGGCGGGGGCTTTTTTTGCACGTTTATTTACTATATGTCGTCACGAGAACTCGAACTTAGAGCCTTACTCGTATCGTTTTGGTTGTATCAGGCGAAAGGCTTCGGACACCTTCGAGAGTTTTCATCTTATCTGTGCCAGGTTCGCCGACCTTTACCGTGTACGAGCCTTCTTTAAAGACTTTGGGCCTGAAAGAAGTTCCATTTATGCGAAGGGTGTAGATGATTTCATAGTTCGACTCGTCAATGACCTGCACAACGGGATTTCTCATTCCTCTGACCCGTATAGTCGGCAAATATGCGACAGCCTTACGTCCATAGTTATCCTCTTGTTTAATGGTCCTGGGCCACCCGGGATATTGCTTGGTATTTGGATTTGTGATATCTACATTTCTGGGCCAGCATTCGATTGTGATTTCTCTTTTCTTCTTATCGAATTTAACGATACCGAATCCGGCCGCACGCGTCGTCAGCTTCTGCCCGCCGTTCGCTTCCGGACTCGGATTGGCAACGGCCAGACAAGTCACTTTATTTCCAAAGCCATCTGAGAATTCCCCCGTATATTCCGGCCTACCCGGTTCGCGGTTCTTACCCGCCTCAAGCGGTCTCCACCACCGCAAATAAAGATTCGCAATCGAAGGTACGCAGAACGAATAGCACGAGTCGTTCCAGTCGTCTATCCCGTGATGAAAGATTGTTGCTAAGTGTTGGTCGCCTGCAATATGTATGGCAAAAGCCCTGCGTATCTCGGCGATTGCTTTATTACGTCCCGTTTGAGGCCAGCCGTTCGAGTCCATATCGGCGTGCAACCGGTTCCCTGTCTTGCCGTGAATATGTGCACCGCCGCAAAAGATTGTCTGTGACAGTACAGCCTTCATATCTGCGCCGCGCCAGTCGGTTCCCCACTGACGGAGGAACTTTAACTGGCGTTCACCTAATAATATAGCCCCGGGCACATCCACACTCTTCGGATCATAAGTAGGGTCTAGAATATGGTCGGGCCGGGGCCCGCGCTTGGGAACAAGTCCGTCCGGGCCGGACTTGAATTTCCTGTCCTCGATAATGGCGAAATTTACTCCGCCTACGGTCAGGGAAGTATAATAAACCCCGATACCTCGTTCTATGGGAGTGGGATCATAAGGATCGGGAAGATGACTGGTTTGCGCCCGCTCAACTTCTTTAACGTACTCAAGCGGGGCGGCATACCCGCCGTCATGACCGGCACGGGTATGTGATAGCCTTCCTCCGGCGCCCCATAAATTGGCTTGACCGACGTCATGGTCATCAGGTATTGTAACCGTTGGGGTAATACGAATAATATCTCCGAAGTCCCTGCCGAATTTAAGCCAGGCGGCATAATGCCTGTTATGGTCATAGACCTGGTCTCCGGAGAAAAACAGAAGGTCAGGTTTTATCTTTTTAAGGTTTTCGACGATATCGTCTTTAGGTATGTCACCACCGTGATTTGGATTTATTGAATTACCTGTAAACGCCGCCACGACGATGGTATTTTTACTGGCAGGGTCTTTGCGGATGATGCCGGTGTAATAGGCGTTCTTGCCGTGGACAACACGATATTCGATATCCTTTGTCGTGTTCCAGTTCTCAACGCGAAAAACCGCCGTCCAGCCCTTTTCGACAACCGGTGCCTTGGCTATTTGTTTCCAGCTTCCTGACTGTTTGGTTTCGAGTCGGACTGTTCTGTCTTCACCTTCCTTGAGCGGATACAACTGAGCCGTCATCTTCATAATATTGTTATGGACGGTGTAAAGTGCAAAGCAAATAACTTTGTCCCTGGATACTTCCGGGACTGTTGGAACTTGAGCGTTAGTTATACTAAACAACAAGATGAGAACTATGATTGCCGTGAACACTCTTGTTTTCGTAAAGTTCATTTCCGTTCCTTTCCAGAATATATTGCTGTTGCCTTTATTTTCAAAATGCCGGCGACAAATGATCAGTCCTGAATCAGATACGGCTGTTCCGGCAGCTCGCGGATCCAGATATTACGAAAGCGCATCGGATTACCGTGGTCCTGGAGTTTGATATGCCCCT